>NZ_JBWQPU010000004.1:0-292243 GCF_056620325.1 Psychrobacillus sp. Z3-81 | reverse complement strand
CCGAAGTAGCTCAGTGGTAGAGCAACCGGCTGTTAACCGGTTGGTCGTAGGTTCGAGTCCTACCTTCGGAGCCATTTATGGAGAGCTGTCCGAGTGGCCGAAGGAGCACGATTGGAAATCGTGTAGGCGGGTAACACTGTCTCAAGGGTTCAAATCCCTTGCTCTCCGCCAGATAACTTCTCAATATTAAATGGCCCCTTGGTCAAGCGGTTAAGACACCGCCCTTTCACGGCGGTAACACGGGTTCGAATCCCGTAGGGGTCACCATCTATATTAAACCAGCATTTCGGAGGATTAGCTCAGCTGGGAGAGCATCTGCCTTACAAGCAGAGGGTCGGCGGTTCGAGCCCGTCATCCTCCACCATAATTACTCTGATTTAGAGTAATATTAATACTAAGTAAAACGTATACTATTGTCGCGGGGTGGAGCAAATCGTCAAACGAAGATGACGATTAACACCGATGCAGGCGTAGCTGAAGCAGGTGTCTTACTTTCTTCAAGCGTAGTTGATTTAAATTTCAACATTTACTATTATCGCGGGGTGGAGCAGTTCGGTAGCTCGTCGGGCTCATAACCCGAAGGTCACAGGTTCAAATCCTGTCCCCGCAACCAAGGTCCCGTGGTGTAGCGGTTAACATGCCTGCCTGTCACGCAGGAGATCGCCGGTTCGATCCCGGTCGGGACCGCCATTTTCTTAATAAAATACATATGTGGCTCAGTAGCTCAGTCGGTAGAGCAAAGGACTGAAAATCCTTGTGTCGGCGGTTCGATTCCGTCCTGAGCCACCATCTCGCCGGAATAGCTCAATTGGTAGAGCAACTGACTTGTAATCAGTAGGTTGGGGGTTCAAGTCCTCTTTCCGGCACCAGTATCTCTTGTGGAGGGGTAGCGAAGTGGCTAAACGCGGCGGACTGTAAATCCGCTCCTTAGGGTTCGGCGGTTCGAATCCGTCCCCCTCCACCAGTTTTTAATTAGGGGCATAGTTTAACGGTAGAATAGAGGTCTCCAAAACCTTTGATGTGGGTTCGATTCCTACTGCCCCTGCCAAATAACTAGTTAACTCTGAATAATGGCGATTGTGGCGAAGTGGTTAACGCACCGGATTGTGATTCCGGCATTCGTGGGTTCAATTCCCATCAGTCGCCCCATATTCCTATTAGTTAGCTCTTTTTTTATTTTGTGGCGATCGTGGCGAAGTGGTTAACGCACCGGATTGTGATTCCGGCATTCGTGGGTTCAATTCCCATCGGTCGCCCCATTGGGGTATAGCCAAGCGGTAAGGCAACGGATTTTGATTCCGTCATGCCCTGGTTCGAATCCAGGTACCCCAGTTTTGCGGAAGTAGTTCAGTGGTAGAACACCACCTTGCCAAGGTGGGGGTCGCGAGTTCGAACCTCGTCTTCCGCTCCAATATAACGGCGGCATAGCCAAGTGGTAAGGCACGGGTCTGCAACACCCTTATCACCGGTTCAAATCCGGTTGCCGCCTCCAGTTTTAAAATATTCTCTTTGCCGGTGTGGCGGAATTGGCAGACGCGCGGGACTCAAAATCCCGTTCTTTCGAGAGTGTCGGTTCGACCCCGACCACCGGTATTTAAATGAAATATCTTTTACTTCTAGCTTATGAATGCTGTTATTACAGTGCTGATAAGCTTTTTTTATTTTTGGGAATTGCTAATGCGCTAGTCTTTCTGTTCACTTCGAGTAGTGCTACTATTTTAGTCCATACCTCCCTTGGAAAGCTTACTTCTCGCTTTACATCTTCTACTGTCACGTCTCTCCAGACATTACAAATAAAACACTCCACCTGGTTCGAATCATATATTAAGAAGCTTGTCATAGTGGCATGAATTCTTTTACAAGTACCATACTATCTTTAACGATTAGAAGGTAGGTGGATAAATGAAAAGAAAAATACTTTTGGTTATGGGAGTACTCGTCATAATAAGTGGAGGACTTATGCTGGCTGTTTCTATGTCTCCTACGAAAAAATTAAAAGATGTCTCTGTTAACCCACCCCAAAAACCAATTGTACTTCTTGTTATTGATTCTTTAATGACTGAGCCGCTGCAAGAGATAATAAAAGACGAAAAGGCTCCTGCATTCTCCTTTTTGATGGATGCTGGTCAATTCTATCCAGAGTTCATTAGTTCTTATCCTACTATGTCTGTCACTATTGATAGTACTCTGTTGACGGGAACTTATGCAAATGAACATAAGGTTCCAGGTTTGATTTGGTTTAAAGAGGATGAGGAACGTATAGTCAGCTATGGAAGTGGAATAAGGGAAATGTGGGATAATGGAATAAAAAAAGTAGCGTCTGATAGTGTAATTCATTTGAATGAATCGCACCTTAGCAAGGATGTACAAACGATACATGAAGAGCTGGCTAACATTCGAATTTCTTCAGGCTCTATTAATGGACTCTTATACAGGGGAACAATTCCACAGGAACTATATGTACCTAAGCTTTTATCTCTTGTTGGCCTATTACCAAAAGAACTAAATGTTCGTGGTCCAAAGGTTTTGTCACTAGGGGCATTATCCCAATATAACCCGCAAAATGATTGGAATAAGGTTAGCTGGAAGCGTATGGGGGTTAATAATGATTTTACAGTAAAGGAACTCACTTATTTAATTGAACGTAATAAGCTTCCTGCTTTTACCCTTGCTTATCTCCCCGACGCAGATGCCCCTATACACAAGAATGGACCTAATGATACATCTGGATTAGTTAAGACTGATCGAGCTTTACAAGAAATCCTAAACAGTTTTGACTCATGGGAAAAAGCGGTGGAAGAAGTGACGTTGATCATACTGGGAGATAGCGGTCAATCTGCTGTGAAGGAAGAAAAGGAAACAGCCCTAATTGATTTAAATGCCTTATTGAAGGACTATACCTTCTGGGAAAAAGATAATAAGGATGGACAGCTGGCTATCGCGATAAATGAAAGAATGGCTTACATTTATTTAAAAGATAAAAGCATACACATCGATGATGTTGTAGAAATTCTTCAAGAGGATGAGCGAATAGGTTTTATTTCCTGGAAAGATGAAGTGACAAATTATGTTCAACGTTCAAAAGGGGAGGATGTCTTCACATTTTCACCTGAGGGGCCATATATAGATGAATATAAGCAAACTTGGAAGATGGATGGAGATTTATCTATCCTAGATATTAAATTGGATCAGGAAGGTTCTTTACATTATTCAGCATATCCGGATGCGCTTGCTAGGCTGCATGGTGCTCTCCATTCGCAGGACGGTAAGTTTATTATTGTAGATGCAAAGCCTGGGTATGAGTTTATAGAAAAACATAGTCACGATCATGCTGGTGGAGGAGCTCATGGATCTCTGCATAAATTAGATTCAGTTGTCCCTTTAATCGTGGTAGGAGAAACTGTGAATCCACCAACTAACAGGCTTGTCGACATTAAGGAATGGATTATACAAATGCTTAGTGCCTCCTAAAAATAAACGTTTCTTTATCATTATTTTTTAGAAAGCATGTTTGATTTTTGCTGTATAAGGGAATTAAAAAAGTAAATCAAACATAGGATATACTTATTGCAAATTAGAGAGAGGAGAATAACAATGGTTAAGGTTTATAATTTTATTTTTGACGGAAAAATTATTGAAGTGAAAGCAAAATCAAAGGTAGAGGCCGAGGAAATGGCTAAAGGCATCTACAACGAAATTAAAGAAGAGCAACTACAGCCACAGCAGCAGTAAGCTGTTGTTTTTAATTGGAGGGGTGTTCCATAAGTATTCTACTTACGGGACACCCTTTCATTATTGAATAGGATCACCTCGTGCGGAAAAAGGGATTTAAGGAAGGAAAACTAAGTTCGTCACATCGTGTGACAACGTTTTCCTGACCAACATCCTGTTGGCCTCCGCGGACAAAAAGAGAACGCCAAATTCAAGAATCAATAGGATCTACCTGAACATTTGACTTTCTACTTTTTTCATTTGCTCACTCAGTAATTCAAAAGCTTTTTTAATTTCCTCCTTAGGAAGAGCCTCATAAACATCTCCGATACTTAGCTCAAAGTAACATGTAGTGTCATCTACCTCATTTACATAAGGAGTAATTGCAATGGAAGAGGTTTCCTGATAAGCAGCAAGCAGTTGTTCTGCCTCCTCCTTTGATCGATTAATATGTACATGAAACATATTAGAAACAGGAATCTCTGGTAACGTCTTTATATCTGGACAAGCATTAAAATAGGCAGCAAGCTCTTTGGCATGTTCGTAGTATTGGTCCATTTTATGGGCACGCTTATTAAAATAATAGTCGGCAGCGATAATATAAGGATAAAGGCTGATTAGGTTGCCGCCGTATCTCTGTTTCCATACTTTTGTTTTCTCCAAGAATTCCTTATCACCAGCTAGAATAGCACCAGCAATTCCACCGATACCCTTATAGAAAGAAACATACACGCTATCAAATAGGTCGCAAATCTCCTTAGCAGTCTTTTGATAGTAAGGCAGCGTTTCCAATAATCTAGCTCCATCTAAGTGAAGCTTGATTCCTTTTTGCATACAATAAGCTGAGATATCTTGTAGGGTTTGCAGGCTAGGGAGCTGGCCACCAATTTCTCTCTGCGGAAGCTCTAGCAGGATACAGGAGACTTCATCTGTAAGGGCTTCAATATCGGCAAGCTCAATGACGCTGTTTTTCTCTGCTAACAACACCGTTTCAATATGATGTAGCTCTTTTAAACCATTCTGTTCGTGAAGCTCTAAATGGCTTAGAGGGTGGTAAGCTACTTTTTTAATGCCTTTGTCGTCACACCAGACACGTAAAGCAATTTGTTGAGCCATTGTACCGCTTGGAAAGAAGACAGCTGCCTCTTTACCTAGAAGCTTTGCCATCTTATCCTGAAATTGTTCAATAATTTCCCCAGAACCGTAAATATCACTCACTTGGTTGCCATCTATTTGTTCCAATGCTTTTTTTAATACATCTACATTGCGTGAACCATTACCTGCAAACGTATAGGTAGGTGTATAAAAAGAATTTCTTAATAATTCTGAACTACTCATATGTAACCCTCCCTTTATTATTTCTCAAGTATAAGGGAAAGAGAGTAGGATTATCAGCATTTTCTCAAAATAACTCTCCCATTGTATTAATGAAACTGTTTTGGTATATTATAAATAATATAAAAGTCTTTGATGTGACCAAGTAGATAAGAATTGTGAAACAGAAAATATAGCATTTGCTGAGAGCTATATCACCGCTTCTTGTTGAAACCTATCACGGAGATGTTATGCAAACATAACCGATTCGTTTTCGTTACCAAACGATTAGAGGGCTTAACATGTTAAGCTAAACTAAGGTGGTACCACGTCTATTCAGCGTAAAGACGTCCTTTTCATAAGGACAGCTTTACGCTTTTTATATTTTTAGGAGGGTATTTATATGACAAATCAACAGCAGAACGATTTTACCAAATGGTATATCGACACGATTCAAAAAGCAGACTTGATGGATTATACGCCAGTACGTGGATGTATTGCCTTCAAACCAGACGGATATGAAATCTGGGAGCATATCCAAGAGGAAATGAACAAGCGCTTTAAAGAAACTGGACACCGCAATGCCTATTTCCCAATGCTTATTCCAGAGTCATTCTTTCAAAAGGAAAAGGACCATATTGAAGGATTCTCTCCAGAGCTTCCATGGGTGACAGAGGCTGCAGGGGAGCAATTAGAAGAAAGGCTAGCACTACGTCCAACCTCTGAAACGATGATCGGGCATTTATATTCTGACTGGATTAAAAGCTATCGTGATCTTCCAGTATTAATCAACCAATGGGCAAACGTTTTCCGTTGGGAGAAGAAGACACTTCCTTTTATTCGTACATCAGAATTCCTATGGCAGGAAGGACATACTGCTCACGTAGACGAAGAGGATGCTCGCAAAGAAACGATGCAAATGCTAAACATCTATAAAGAAGTAGTAGAGGGTCTTTTAGCTATCCCAGTCTATGATGGGCAAAAAACACCTTCTGAGCGCTTTGCAGGAGCGGTAGATACGTATTCTATTGAGGCGATGATGAGAGATGGAAAAGCAGTTCAAGCTGGTACGTCTCATTACCTTGGAACAAAGTTTGCTGAGGCATTTGATATTAAATACTTAAATAAAGAAAACAAGCATGAGTATGTGCATACAACCTCATGGGGAACTTCTACACGCTTAATCGGGTCGGTAATTATGGTCCACGGTGATGAGCAAGGCCTAGTGCTGCCACCACGTGTTGCTCCAACTCAAGTAGTCTTGGTACCAGTTGGTCCATGGAAGAAAAACCCGGCAATCGTTGAAAAATTAGATGAAATCTATGCAGAGCTAAAAGCAAAGGGCATTCGAGTGAAGCTAGATGACTCTGATCAATCACCAGGCTATAAATTTAATGAGTGGGAGCTAAAAGGCGTACCTGTTCGTATTGAACTTGGACCACGTGATTTAGAAAACAATCAAGTTCTTTTAAAAGCTCGCGATTTATCTGAAAAAGAATCAGTAGAGATTGCAAATGTTGTGAGTAGAATTGAAGAAGAACTAACTGTTATGCAAACTCGTCTACTTGACAGAGCTCGCGCATTCCGTGATGAAAATTCTCATACACATGTAAATTCTTTAGATGAGTTAAAGGCTCATATTGAAGGCTCTACTGAAAAAGGGGAAATCCCAGGATGGATTTTAGCTGGCTGGTGTGGAGATGATGCTTGTGAGGAGCATGTGAAGGAAGAAACGAAGTTTACAACACGTAACATTCCTTTCAATCCACCTGCTCATAAAGAAACATGCATCAACTGTGGAAAAGAATCGAAGCACACAGTTTGGTTTGGAAGAGCATACTAATTATAAGATTTAATCAGTCATTGGTTATCCAATGGCTGATTTTTTTATTTCTTCAATTCTTGTAAGATTAAGGGAAGTAAAACGTCTAATGAAGTAGTAGGTAGATAGGAGGGGTCACTTGGAAAGGCAGATAATAGAGGAATGGTTTGAGCTATATGAGCGAGATGTAACGAGCTTCCTCGTATACTATACGGGAAAAATGGATGTTCAGGACCTTGTGCAGGAAACTTTTCTCCGTGCACTAAAAAAGATTTCTTACTTTAAACAAGGTGCCCATCCGAAAACCTGGTTGATAACCATTGCTAAAAATATCGTCATTGATCGGTCTAGAAAGAAAAATATTTGGAGCAGAATAAAATATTCTTTGTTAGAAGAAACATATACGGAAGGTCTTGACCAAACAATTTTAATGGTAGAGTCGAATAAAGAATTATATGTAGCAATTAATAGATTACCAGCTAAAAATAAAGAGGTAATTATATTAAAAGCAATCCTTGAATTACCCTCAAAACAAGTAGCTGAAATAGTAGATTCGAATGAAAACCATGTAAATGTTCTGTACCATCGCTCGCTCAAAAAACTAAGAAGTATTTTGGATACGGAGGGGTTTGGATATGAAACGAGAACACGATGATTTAGAGGAGCAGCTTCGAGATCTTCCAAAGCATTCTCTTAATCAGAAGGACAAAAGAAAAGTTATTCAAAGTATTCGCAGTGCGCCAAAGCCAACACGTTTAAGCTTCTTAAAGCCTCTGTCTATAGGTGTTATAGCTGCTTGTCTATTAATGATTGCTTATTTAGCAAGTCCTATGTACAGTTCTATATTAAAGAAAGAGACAGAATTAGGGCTAAGCTCAGTAACGGAACAGGATAATCTAAAAAGCATGGAGATTACTAACGTTACAGCTTCTGAAAAAAGCATGGATACGTCAGGAGAAAAGTTACGTGGAATAAGAATAGAGGTATCATTAGCCTCTAAAGAGCTTGTACCAATGGAAGTGTGGAATAACATAGAGTTTCGAGCTGATAACCCATATCTTTTCTCGAAGGACAGCTATGGTAAAGGAAAAAAAGTAAGCTATAATACAACAGCTAATGAGGCGGGATATAATTATACAATAGCCTTTGAAAGTATGTATGCAAATTATTCGCAGAAGGAATTGGAGAATTTATTTGATGAGATAGAAAATATTCGATTCACGGTGGAATACAATGGTACTCTGTTTACTTTGGAAAACCGCTCCCAAGAAGCTGTCACATTGGATGCTCCATTAGCCACTACTTTTCCTTTATCTGACGGAAATCAACATGTAATAGGGATAGAGGGGAAAATAGGAATACTAGGCCCAGAGCATTTTGTGGCAGAGGACCAGCGGCGAGGAGCAAAGCTCATGCTCAACTATTGGGGAGAATCTGATTCACTAGTAGGGAAGGAATACAGGGTAGAGGCTGTCCATGGGGATGGGGAAACCCTTCAATTATCGAAGGGAGTATTAGCTGCTGCTTTATATAGTGAGGATGCGCATGTTGTGACAAGCTTTCCTGCTTTTACGAGAGAAGGGTTCTGGCAGCTTTCCTTTTATGTAGAGGATAATTTGTTCGAACAGTTTCGAATAGAAGTCCTTCCCCCTTTCCCAAAGACAGAACATTATACAATGTTGGATGCACCAAAAGAAATTCCGATTGGTGAATCTGTAGATATAGTGATAGAAAGCACTATACGGGAGAAGAATGATATCGAGGTGCTCTTAGTAAGCTCAGATGAAGAGGAAATTTTGCAGAAGAGCAGCTTTCAATATGATGGATACCCTTTAATTAATGCTAAGAATGGTCAAAGATTATTTCATTATGATGGGCAAATAACATTCCCTAAAAAAGGTGCTTGGAAACTTATGATTAATGGGGAAGAAACACAGGTATTTGAGAATTAACCATATAAAAACGCTCCCTCCAATAAAGGAAAGGAGCGTTTTTCATAGCAGAAGGTTCAGTAATCACTAAGGTTTTGTCAATTGCCATCGCAATGGTCAGTCATTAGTTATTAGTCACAAAGTAAATGGTGAATGGTCATTGGTTTGCCATCATTTAAATTGTAATGACCTCCTACTATGCCTTGGCAAGGAGTCTCACCTTACCAAGGTTTAAGCATATTTTTCTTCATCAAAAGCGATGGTAATGGAATAGTTTTTAGCGTTAATCAGTCCGGATAATTTATTCGCATCTTTTTCAAACTCCAGAGCCTTTTTTCGATATTCCTCCGGTTCAAAGAGAGCAACCTCTACATAAGTAGCCCCATCTCCATAGCCGAATTGAATTTTTTCCTTGTCGTGGCTTCCCAGCTGTTTATACACTCTAGCCTGAGCACGTAGTTGAGTGGCTAGTTCAATGGCCTCCACTATCGTAAGGGTCTCTTTTTTATATGTAATAGTGTTTTGCAAGTTGGCCTCATATATAAGTCTATCAAGCTTTCTAATATCATAGCGAATATCATTCATTTCTACGTCTATTGCTTCTACCGATCTTATTTGGGGAGCAGGTGTAGTCCCTTTTTCAATAACAGTGAAGCCTACTCGCATAATTTCTATTTCTAGTTCTTGTACTCTCTTCAATAAAATACTCTTTAGCTTCACAGCCTCTGCAAGAAGTATAGGTGCCATAAATTTATATCCTCCATTCTATTTGATTATGATCTAAAAGAATACTTTCGGCCTCTCCGCCATGAACTTGGGTAAACATTTGACCCATGGATTCTACTAGTTTAGTAGCTGCTTCCTTTTGCATAGAAGGTCTAAGAAAAACCACTTGGAGAGCAGACGTTGTATCTTCCGTGACTACAGTCCGCTTAGAATCGACAAATGGACTGCCGAATGGACCTTCTTCATCTTGTAATGTCACAATCCCGTTTAGATTATTTTCTCTACCGTTCAATCCAAGATAAGCTGTTTCTGCATTGCCGAGGGTGATGATAATATTTCCTTTTATTTGCTCGAGATCATAGATACCTAATGGGATTTCATAGCGCAGGGAGAAAAAATTATTTAAATCTACTGCGGAATGCAGAGGTGTGATATAATTTTGTTTTGCAATCCTACGGTACATTGCTTCCATAGAAGGTCTGTATCTGTTTGGATCTGCTCCGAGCTTTTTCCAAAGAGCTCTCCATTCCTGAATTCCTTCAAAGGAGTTTACAGGCTTGTCCTCTAGTTCAAAGAAAAGCTGTTCTTGAAATAATTGGAGGCGACCTTTAAGCATTTGAGGGGAAGAGGAAACCGCTATTTTGTTATAATAAAGAAGGCCGATTTGAAAATTGGACTCCTTTTGAAGGATAGCTTCATCTAGCTTTACAATCATGAGAATCACCTCAAGTTGGAATTTATATTAGTGTACCATAAAGAAGGGAGAACCACTGTGAATATCAATCAGTTTCAACAGAATCTTATTGAATACGCCACGTCCATTGGAATTGATAAAATTGGTTTTACGACTGTTTCTCCGTTCGCAGAGTTAAAAAATAGATTAATCCGTCAGCAAGAGCTTGGATATGCATCAGGATTTGAAGAGCCGGATGTTGATAAGAGAACAACACCAACACTTCTATTAGAGGAAGCACAAAGTATCATCTCTATTGCTGTTGCGTACCCCTCTAAAATGAAGGACGCTCCACAAAGTAAAAAAGGTGCACGAAGAGGCATTTTTGCACGTGCTTCTTGGGGAATGGATTACCATACCGTCCTAAGAGAAAAGCTAGCGCTTCTAGAATTATATATATTGACTCACATACCAGATGCAAGGATCCGCTCTATGGTGGATACCGGAGAACTGGTCGATCGTGCTGTTGCAGAGCGTGCAGGGATAGGTTGGAGTGCAAAAAATTGCTCTATTATTACTCCTGAATTTGGTTCTTACGTGTATTTAGGAGAGATGATTACCTCCATTCCTTTCGCGCCAAGCGAGCAGATGGAAGACCAATGCGGAGATTGTCGTCTTTGTCTTGATGTTTGTCCAACCGGTGCTTTAGTAGAAGGTGGGCAGTTAAATGCCCAGCGCTGTATAGCCTTTATTACACAAACGAAAACGATTGTTCCTGACGAGTTTCGAGCAAAGATAGGCAATCGAATCTATGGCTGTGATACTTGCCAAACCGTTTGCCCAAAAAATAAAGGAAAAGCGAATATGCACCAGGAGGCATTTAAACCTGATCCCGAGCTAGTCAAGCCTTTACTGCTGCCAATACTCGAAATGAATAACCGTACCTTCAAGGAACGATTCGGTCATATGTCAGGCGCTTGGAGAGGGAAAAATCCAATTCAAAGGAATGCTATTATTGCATTAGCACATTTTAAAGAGGAAGCTGCGGTTCCGCTGCTTATTAAACTGATGAAGGAAGACCCGAGACCAGTTATTCGAGGAACAGCAGCATGGGCAATCGGGAAGATTAATACCCCTGAAGGATTGCTTGCATTACAGCAGGCAGAAGAGACGGAACAAGAGGAACTTGTTTTAGTGGAAATTAAGAAAGGGCTGGAATTCTATTCAGCCATAAAATAAATCTAGGAAGTGGATAATCGTGAGTATCAATGTAGTATTATATCAGCCGGAGATTCCTGCAAATACAGGTAATATTGCAAGAACCTGTGCAGGGACGGGAACCAAGTTACACTTAATTAGACCATTAGGCTTTTCTACCGATGATAAAATGTTAAAAAGAGCAGGTCTTGACTATTGGGAGCATGTGGACATCACTTATTATGATTCACTAGATGATTTTTTTGAAAAGCATCCAAATGCTGAGTATTACCTAATTACGAAGTTTGGAGCAAAGACTCATTCTACTTTCGATTTCAGTGATGCGGAGAAGGATCATTTCTTCATATTTGGGAGAGAAACAAAGGGACTTCCAAAGGAATTCATAGAGGCTCATCCTGACCGAGCACTTCGTATCCCTATGAATGATAATATTCGCTCTCTAAACCTATCCAACACTGCCGCTATTCTTATTTATGAGGCATTGAGACAGCAAAATTATCCGAATTTAGATTAGAAAAAGCCAGGAAGTAGTATCTAATTAATTAGATACTATCTCTTATATAATCCTTATGAATATACGAAAATCAAAAAAACGGACGAAGTCATCTGACTCGTCCGTTTTTGGTATTATTTTTCAGATGCACCTGGTTTGTCGTCATAACCTGCAGTAAAGATAGCAGTTAGGAACGCAACACAAACACCGAGAATAAGTACTAATTTCATGTGAGTGCCTCCTTAATATGTTCTAAATTTTAGTATAACTTACTTTCTGAAAAAATGAAATAAAATGGACATTTTAAATGTGTCAGTTTTCGCTCTATTCAAAGTTGGCAGTCATAGAGGGAAAATAATTTATACACCTTATATTTATGAAGTCGAAGTTGGTTAGAAGGAGTAAATTTGGAGAATGCTTCAGATAAGACTCAAAGTTGCAACTGTCTTGCAATTCTACTAGGATATAATAAAAGGAGTGATCTTTTCCATGGCTGATTTAAGAAACGGTCCAGAAAACGGTTCAATGGCAAATAATATGGATGAAGTGAAGACTTTAGGCAAGCAAATGGAAAGAATGCGCGACAACAAAGGGCTAGAAGAGAACAACCGAGTAGCAGATCCTGCACAAACAGATGATGCTACCCCTTTAAAAAAGAGAGAGGACAACTGATTTTTTCAGTTGTTCCTCTACTTATCAAGAAAGGATGACACAAATGGAGTTACATATGAATTCAACCAAGCGATTAGCAAATGGTGTGGAAATGCCTCGTATTGGGCTAGGTGTTTATAAAATGACAGAGCCAGAGGAAGCTTTTCAGGCAATGGTTAGTGCCTTAGATGCAGGCTATCGCCACATCGATACAGCTTCTTTATATGGTAATGAAAAACAGGTTGGGGAAGCAGTTAGAGCTTCTGGGCTTAAAAGAGAAGATATTTTTATTACCACCAAGGTGTGGAATACGGATCAAGGCTATGATGAAACGTTAAAGGCATTTGAAAAATCACTTGATTTACTTGGAATGGACTACTTGGATTTATATTTAACACATTGGCCAGTAAAAGAGAAATTCATAGATACATATAGAGCAATTGAAAGATTGTATGAAGAAAAATTAATCAGAGCCACTGGCGTGTCCAATCATAATATCCATCATTTAGAGGCAATTGCTGCAAAGGCAAACATTCAACCAATGGTAAACCAAGTGGAATGTCATCCACGGTTAACGCAATTAGATTTACGAGAGTACTGTGCAGAGCATAATATCGCTGTGACATCATGGTCACCACTTGCTAGAGGTGGCTTATTAGACGAACCATCTTTAGCTAGAATTAGCTCGAAATATGGAAAAACTCCTGCACAAGTAATCATCAGATGGCATCTACAGCATGATTTGATCGTGATACCAAAGTCAGTAACTCCATCTAGAATAGCGGAGAATATTAATATTTATGACTTTGAGCTATCCTTTGAGGATATGAATAATATTGATGAACTTAATATGAACGCAAGAACAGGAGCGGATCCTGATAATTTTAACTTTTAATAAGAGAGGCTGGCAGATATATTGTCAGCCTTTTCTTATAGAAGGGAGCTGATATAGCATGAATAAGCATGTGCTTTTTATTGTCTCGACATCTATCATAGCTTGTTTTGTGTTGTATTTTTTAGAAAGAGTATTGCTAGTAAGCTATGAAGGAAAAACAATAGCTAAAATTCTTTTGTTTACCTTGCTGCCATTTATCTATTGGAAGTTCTTTGCATCAGTGCGAAATAAAGAAAAAAGGCTGGGCAACCTTTCGCTAAGTGTGGTGTTGTCGATTGCTACGTTTGGTGTAATATGGGGTGCTTTTTTCTTATTAAAGGACTTGGTGGACTTTCAGGAAATTAACAATCAGCTGCAGCTCAGCAAGCAGGAGCTTTTGTTAAGAGGAATATATATTATAGTTGGGAATGCGTTTCTAGAGGAATTCTTTTTCAGAGGGTTTATTTTCTTAAATCTTTATCGTGCTCATTATAAGAAGACAGCTTACATATTTTCGTCGGGCTTGTTTGCCTTATATCATATAGCTATTTTTCAATCGTGGTTCAGCTTGCCAATCATGCTATTAATACTTGTTGCACTGTTCCTAGTTGGTTTCATCTTTAACTATCTTTGTCAGCGAGTATCCTCTTTCACAGGTTCTTGGGTCGTTCATGCTAGTGCGGACCTTGCGATTATCTTAATAGGCTTTTATATGTTTTTTTAATGAAAGAGGTTGGGACAAATCGATTGGGAAGCACTTATGTTAATTTTTGAACCTTAGGTTCTCCGCTGCGTCGGACGCTTTCCGGAGGCCAACAGGATGTTGGTCAGGAAAACGTTGTCACACGATGTGACGTTCTTAGTTTCTCCTTCCTAAAACAAGACAGCACCCACACGGTTGCGTGTGCTGTGCTGTCTCAAGTTTCTTACTTAAAATTAATTTTGATCATTAAAATTCAAACCGAAAAAAATTCTTTAAGGAAGGAATAGGTTTGGACCCAACCATTCTTTTTTATCCCGCATTAAGGGACAGTAAGACTCCCACTCAAGATGGCAAAAGAAATGAGACAGCTAAGTGGGAGATCAACTGTCCCTAAAAGCCCGATTGGTTCAACTAATGATTGGTGGGGATGAAAGAAAACCCCCACCAATTAAAGTTTCACTTTATCTTTTATCCTCCACTGTAATCATTTCTCCCGTGATTGGGTGATTGAATTGAACTTTAAAGGCGTGTAGCTCATACGTGTGAGTAGGTGTTTTTTTAGCTCCATATAAGGTATCCCCTACAATTGGATGACCAAGATGTGCAAAGTGAACACGTATTTGGTGAGTTCTTCCTGTTTCCAAAATAGCGTGTACCTTTGTAAATAGGTCATGTCTTCCAACTACCTCATAATGAGTAATAGCCATTTGCCCGGATGGAGACACAATTTTGCGAGTTGGATGATGACGATCATTTCCGATGGAAGCACGGATGGTTCCATGATTATTTTTTAATTTTCCTTCCACAATCGCTTCATAGGTGCGGATAATTTGTTTCTTTTCAATCATGCGGTCAAGCTGGCCTTTTACGATTGGATTTTTAGCAATCACGATAAGTCCTTTTGTTCCTTCATCTATTCTGTGAATATGCTCAGCATAGTGGTGTCCTTTTGCGGATAAATAATTCATGACTATATTCATCAGTGTATTCGTTTGTCTCGCTTCGTTTGGATGAGTCGCTATATTGCGTGGCTTGGATACTACTAGTAAGTACTCGTCCTCGTAAGCGACGTAAAGTGGAAGGTGGTCAGAAGGAATATAGTGAGACTGGTCTCCCTCCCAAGTGAAAACTAATTTGTCGCCTTGCTTATTTGGAAGCTTCCACTGAAGCAGCTCTCCTTTTTCATTGGAAACCGCCTTTTGCATACGCAGCTCATGGATAAGCTTCTTTCCAAGATTCCATTTTTCTTGTAAAAGTGTGTCAATCGTTAGTCCATCTTCTTGTACTTGGTAGGTTAGTTTATGAATCATGATATTTCTCCTTTAAAAAAGGTCATGTCCCCATTAGACATGACCATCTTTACTTATTTTAATACAACTTGGTCAAAGAATGCTTGAACAGTAGCACCTGGAACTGCACCTTCGATTCGGTTTACTTCTTTTCCGTCTTCATAATAGACAAGAGTTGGAGTTGATCTTAGAGAATAGTCATCCCAGCCTTGCTCATATTCTAAAACATTGTATTGCACAATATCAATTTCATTTTCTTCTGCCAAAGGTGTTAGGCGTGGTGTGAATTCTTTACAGTGCACACATTCTGGACTAAAAAAGTATGCGGTAACTGGTTCCCCACTTTTAATCTTTTTGTCCAGTTCATCAGGTAAAACGATGTTTTGATAATTTGGGTCGTCGAGTAAGTCAATCGTCGATTGTTGTAAGTTATCTTTATCGTAGGGATTGTCCTTTAGTGCATCGTCATTTTTCATATTGTTTAATACGAGAAGCAATGCAAATACTGCGATAATAACCCCACCAAATATGGCTAGTTTTTTCATTTTATTTGTCCTCCTTGATACTCTTTAAAACCAAGATACTTGTAATCGCAATTAGTATAAATGCTACTAGTGCTAGAAAGGGAATGGTAACAAAGCCGAAATAATTAATATATTCTCCTGTACACGCAACCCTTCCACAAGCGGGAGCATTATCTGCCAAAAAGTCTAGCTTCTGCAGACTATAGTGGTAAAGCGAAATACATAGTCCGATAACCGAGAAGGTAAGAGTGGTGACTGCTATTCTAGCATTTTTTTGAATATATGCGACAGTAAGAATAAGAACAATCGGATACATCAAAATTCGTTGATACCAGCATAGCTCACAGGGCTCGTACTGGCGAATTTCGGAAAAATACAAGGAACCTAAAGTGGCGGTAAGTGAAACAGACCACATGAACAATAGCATATTCTCTATTTTTTTTGTCATAAGTAGCCCCTTTTCTATAACTTATCTCTTTCAAAGTATAAGGCTTATCAAACAACGTGTAAATTGTTTTAACTGAGGGAATAGAAAGATATAATAAATAATTATAACTTAACAACAGAGGAGAGTTCTCATGTCAAAAGAGTTTGATTTATCTAAGTTTGAAAAAAGTATGGTCATTAGACAAATGAAGCATGAAGATATTGAACATATTCTGGAGATTTCTCGTTTGTGCTTTCCTGGGATGGAGCCTTGGAAGGTAGAGCATCTACAGAGTCATCTGTCTATTTTCCCGGAAGGACAGCTAGTTGCTGAACTGGATGGAAAAATAATTGGATCCTGTTCCAGTTTGATAATTAATTTCGATGAATACGATGATCGACATTCCTGGTCGGATGTTACCGACTCAGGTTACATAACAAATCATAATCCTGATGGCTATAACTTATATGGCATTGAAGTAATGGTACACCCAGAATTCAGAAGAATGAAGGTTGGTCAGCGACTTTATGAGGGACGTAAGGATATAGCAAGGCAATTTAATTTAAAATCGATTATTATTGGAGGTCGTATTCCTAATTATCATAAATATGCGAATGAGATGTCGCCAAGAGATTACGTAACAGCAGTTTCACGACATAAAATCTATGATCCAGTACTTACGTTTCAGCTAATGAACGGATTTACATTAATGCGTATAAATCCTAATTACTTACCAGATGACGTGGCTTCTGCTAAATATGCGACATTGATGGAATGGAATAACATTGATTATATTCCATTATCTAAGCGTCATTTTAAAACTAGCTATCCGGTCCGTATTTGTGCGGTGCAGTATATGATGAGAAAAATTAATTCCTTTGATGAGTTTGCAAACCAAGTGGAATATTTCGTGGATGTGGCTTCGGATGCGCAATCTGACTTTGTGGTTTTTCCGGAAATCTTCACAACCCAGCTGATGTCTTTCCTCGATGAACCTTCACCAAGTCAGGCAGTTCGCAGACTGACAGAGTTTACTCCGCAATACATGGAGTTATTTTCGGATTTGGCAGTTCGCTATAATATTAATATTGTAGCTGGTTCTCATTTTGTGAAGGAGGAAAACGAGGAAATTTATAATATTGCCTATCTTTTCCATAGAGATGGTAAAATAGATAAACAATATAAAATTCATATTACTCCAAATGAGCGAAGATGGTGGGGAATCAGCGCTGGTGATACAGTGAATGTATTCGATACAGATTGCGGAAAAGTAGCAATACAGATTTGCTACGACATGGAATTTCCGGAGCTTGCTCGAATTGCTACAGACAAGGGAGCCAATATTATCTTTTCTCCTTTCTGTACAGAGGACCGACAAAGCTACTTACGTGTAAGATATTGTGCCCAGGCAAGAGCGGTAGAAAATCAAATATATACAGTAATATCCGGGACAATTGGAAATCTTCCACAAACGGAAAATATGGATATTCAATATGCACAGTCAGCTATTTTTGCTCCATCTGACTTTGAATTTGCACGAGACGGGATAGTAGGAGAAACAGAGCCAAATGTCGAAATGGTTTTAATTGGAGATGTGGACCTGGAGATACTTAGACGACAAAGACAAGACGGTACGGTGAAGCAGCTAAAAGATCGCCGTCATGATATCTATAGTATCGATTATAAAAAAGAGTAAATGGGGAATTGGTGTATGGGATATAAGCAATTATTTGAAGAATGGGATAGCGCGCAGCATTTAGAGCCAGTATGGAAGAAGGATTTAGCGCTACTTGCGAACGACGAGGCAAGAATGGAGGATGCCTTCTACCGTGACTTAGAATTTGGGACTGGAGGCATGAGGGGGGAAATTGGTGCTGGAACGAATCGTATAAACACTTATACGATTCGTAAGGCATCCCAGGGTCTAGCCAATTACATACATGAGCAAGGAAAAAGAGCAATGGAACAGGGAGTTGTGATTGCCTATGATAGCAGAAGATTTTCTCCCGAGTTTGCGAGAGAGGCTGCAGAAACATTGGCAGCGAACGGAGTGAAGGCTTATCTTTACCAGGAGCCTAGGACAACTCCTCAGCTATCCTTCTCTGTTCGCTATCTACAGGCTTTCATGGGAATTGTTATAACCGCAAGCCACAATCCTCCAGAATATAATGGATTTAAGGTATATGGCAGTGATGGAGCACAGTTGAATTTAGAGGATGCAGATATGGTGATCCGCTATGTAAACAAAGTGGGAGACCCTATTTCGCTTGTCAATGAAATAAGTAATGACGGTCTAATGGAATACCTTGGGGAAGAGATGGACCATGCTTACCAAGAAGCATTGAAAACGGTACAGGCAAATGAGGGCATAGGAAACTCATTTAATTTAGTGGTAGTCTTTACTCCATTACACGGTGCTTCCGGTTCATCTGTAAAACGCTTATTAAAAGACACGGGGTACAAGCATATTCATTTTGTGGAAGAGCAGATGGAACCGGATGGAGAGTTCCCAACAGTTGTTTCGCCAAATCCGGAAGAAAAAAGTGCCTTTGAATATGCCATCAAATATGGCGAGCAGCATGAAGCAGACTTATTGATAGCCGTCGATCCAGACGGGGACCGTGTGGGTGCAGCTATACGTACACAGGATGACTATCGTCTACTGACTGGCAATCAAACCGGTGCTATTTTAATAGAGTATCTCTTGACGAATTTGAAAGAAAAAGGTGCAATGCCTGCAAATGGACGAGTATTTAAAACGATTGTTACCTCTGATTTAGGCCGCGTAATTGCAGAGTATCATGGGGCAAGTACAGAGGATGTGCTTACAGGCTTCAAATTTATTGGAGAAAAAATCAACCAATATGAAGCAACAAAGGAGTTTGCATTTCTATTTGGATATGAAGAAAGCTACGGCTATCTGATAAAGGACTTCGCAAGAGATAAGGATGCTGTACAAAGCGTGCTGGCTCTTGTAGAGGCGGCTGCCTACTATAAAAAACAAGGTCTATCCTTGGTAGACGTGCTGCAAGGTCTCTATGAAAGACATGGCTACTATCTAGAAGACCTTGTTTCTGTTACGAAAAAGGGAGTTGCAGGTGCAAAGGCTATCCAGTACCTGCTCGGACAAATTCGAGTGGAGCCTCTAACAGAAATTGCAGGAATCAACGTATTATCCCAAGAGGATTACTTGACTTCTACCAGAACATTTGTAGATGGAAGAGACCCAGAGGAAATCTTCTTGCCTAAATCCAACGTAATCAAATATTTCTTGGCAGATGGCTCATGGGTTTGTGTAAGACCAAGCGGCACGGAGCCAAAGATTAAGTATTATTTCGCTGTCATCGGACAGTCTGAAGAAGAAAGCATTGCTAAGCTAGAGGCCCTAAAAAGTGATTTTAGTATAAAAATGGATAAATACCTTGCATAGCTATTGGTTCGTGGATCAAGAAGGAGCAATTCTTCTTGATCTTTTTTTATGTGAGGATGAAAGGTCTGGCTTATTCATTATATGGGTGCACTTGGATAGACGGGGATTGGCCAGCCGTGACTAGCGGGTAGCAGGTCAATAGGGATAGCGAGCCATTACTCTCGTTTGTTAGTAATTTATTCTCAGTCAGGTGATGGTTACTCTCACCCGGGGATGATTTACTCTCGGATAGCCACAGTTTACTCTCATTCAGAAGGTTTACTCTCGTTCGGCGGCAATTTATTCTCGGTTGGCCAAGATTTACTCTCGGTTGGAATGGTAGAAGGGCATGGCCTTTGTCCGCCTTGACCTGTTGGGCTTTACTCTCGGATAGCAACAATTTATTCTCAGTCAGGTGATGGTTACTCTCGTTCGGACAAGATATACTCTCGCTTAGCGGAAGTTTACTCTCATTCAGAAGGGTTACTCTCGTTCGGCGGTAATTTATTCTCGGTTAGCCAAGATTTACTCTCGCTTAGAATGGTAGCATGGCCTTTGTCCGTTTACTCTTATACAGCCACGCGTTCCTCTCGTACATCACCCCCCCTCATCAGAATCAGCCAAAAGTATGACTCGCTTGTAGTATTTCTGCTATCTCAGACATGCTAAAATAAGGATATGGAAAGTAGCTGGAGGAACCTATATGCAATCAAATGAGATTTCAAATATAAAACTATTAAAAGAGATAGCCGAGTTTTTAAATGAAGAGACGGAAATGGAGCAGATGCTTCAAGGGGCTCTTCGAAAATTATTAGAAGGTACTATTTTTGAGACAGGCTGGATTTTTTTTATTGATGAAAAAGGAAAGCAGCACTTAATTGCCCATGAAAGTCTACCTAAGGCTTTAGCAGAGAATGATTGCAGGCATTTACAAAAGGGTGGCTGCTGGTGCGTATCTCGCTTCCAAAATGGAGAGTTGAACAAAGCCTCCAATATTATAGAATGTCAGCGGATTGAAGGTGCTAGAAAAATGAACGCCTCTCATAAGGAGGGCATTACCCATCATGCGACCGTGCCTTTACAGTCAGGACAGGAGCGTTTTGGACTTTTGAATGTTGCTACCCCGAACACAACTCGTTTTTCAGAAGGAGAGCTGGCACTTTTAGAATCGGTTGCCTTTCAAATTGGGTCTGCCATTAAGAGAATTTATTTAACCAAACGAGAGCAGCAGGTCCTATTAGTGCAAGAAAGAAATAGGCTTGCAAAAGACTTGCATGATTCGGTCAATCAGCTTTTATTCTCTGTAACCCTTACTGCTAGGGGCGGAGTGGAAATGACTGAGAAACAAGAAGTGAAAGAAACCTTTCAAGAAATCCAGCACTTAACACAAGAGGCTTTAACGGAGATGCGAGCGCTCATTTGGCAGCTACGTCCTAGAGGCTTGGAGTCTGGGATTATCGAAGGCTTGAAGGGCTATGGAGAGATGTTAGGCTTAAAGCTTCACATACAGGTGAAAGGGGTTATCAATCTTCCAGCTAGTATTGAGGAAACAATTTTCCGGATTGCACAGGAGGCCTTAAATAATATTCGTAAGCATGCAGGTGTCCTAGAAGCGAAGGTGTATTTAACTGTCACCTCTACGGATGTACTACTCGTAATAAAAGATGAAGGCTGCGGCTTTCATTTTCATGACGTGGAAATTCTACCCTCCATTGGTCTACAGAGCATGAGAGACAGGGGTACTGCAGTCGGTGGAACGGTAGATTGGGTGACAGGTGATAATAAAGGAACAGAAATACTGGTACGTTTACCTTATTAGGGAGGCATATAAATGATTCGTATTCTGATAGTAGATGATCATCATGTAGTAAGACGTGGGTTAATGTTTTTTCTAAAGACACAAAAGGATATGGATATCGTAGGAGAAGCAGTTAATGGAAAAGAAGCCATCGACATGACAGAAAAGCTGAAGCCGGATGTTATTTTAATGGATTTAATCATGCCGGAGATGGATGGTATTCAAGCGACCAAGAAAATTAAAAGCAAGTATCCAGGAATTCATATACTTATGCTTACCAGCTTTTCAGATAGGGATCATGTTATTCCTGCTTTAAAGGCAGGAGCAGCAGGCTATCAGCTGAAGGATATCGAGCCTGATGAACTAGCGGAAGCTATCCGTAAGCTAATGCGGGGAGAAAATACATTACATCCAGAAGCAACTACACAAATAGAGCTGGGTCCGGGTGAAATGCTTCCACATGATAAATCTCCTTTGACTCCAAGGGAACAAGATGTCCTTTCAGAATTGACGAAGGGAAAAAGCAATAAGGAGATTGCTTCTTCTTTATTTGTAACAGAAAAAACGGTTAAGACCCATATATCGAATATCTTTACTAAGCTAGAGGTACAAGATCGCACCCAAGCGGCATTATATGCAGTAAAGCATGGCTTAACAGAGCCTAGTGGACTGTAATGTAGATTGAATAGACGGGAAAAGCAAAAGAAGCTGTGACAAAACTGTTCCCTACTAAAAACATTATTTTTAGTAGGGAACACTACTGGTTTGGAGCAGGGGGTAAGGTAAGCCGGCCACGTGCGTTAGCGATGGGAGCTGGCTTTTTAAAAGTAGGGAACACGGAGAAGGTCACATGGTGTAACAAATTTTCCTGATCTACATCCTGTTGCTAGCGGAAAGCGTCCGAGACAGCGGAGAACCAAAGCACTTATGATTATGAATAATCATGAGTACTTTTCACTTGTTTTGTCCCACATTCTTTTGGTTTTTATTCTAAATCACTCGTATACTTTTCAGGTAATAGCTCTAGAATATTACACTTCACTAATTCACCCTGATACGGTATGATGACCTGTGTTTCTGCACCATAATCGCTAATTAACTCCCGACACATGCCACAAGGAGCAACCACCCAGCATTTATCGATATTCTCATGTGGATGAGGGTGTGCAACTGCTACGATAGTTTCAAATTCATGTTCCCCTTCAGAAATTGACTTGCCAATCGCCATTGCTTCTCCACAAACAGTGATTCTTCCTACATTTGCTTCCACATGAACTGCTGAAAAAATTTGGCCAGATGTCGTCCTAACTGCTGCTCCAATATGATGGCGCTCAAACCTATAATTTTTTTCTATTACCCTTTCAGCCTCCGTAATCAATTCATAGTCTCTTTCCTCTAAAGGTCTAACTTTCAGCATTGCTAATCTCTCCTCTAATATAGAAAACCATTACCACACAATACATAATATGGTATAGGGTCAGTTTATCATAGGAAATATACAAAAACCCCATAAATATTAGGTAACCCTAACATTTATGGGGCAGAAAAATGTGCTATTCTTCTATTTGGTCCGTTTCTTCTTCCTCAACGGTAGGAATCTTGGTGATTTCTAGGTATTGAATATGATGGCCATCGATCTCTTTGACAACAAATTCATATCCTTGCTCTTCTAGCTTTTCACCGTTTACTACATCAAAGCTTCTTGTCATAAACCATCCGCCGATGGTATCGATATCCTCTTCGTCGATGTGGATGCCAAGTAAATCGTTAACATTTTCAATTAGCATCTTCGCATCAATGATATAATGGTTTTCTTCTATTTTTTGAACCTCAGGCAGTTCATCTGTATCAAATTCATCTCGGATATCACCAACAATTTCTTCGATAATATCTTCAATTGTGACTAATCCAGATGTACCGCCGTATTCGTCCATCAAAATGGCCATATGAATACGTTCACGTTGGATTTTAAGTAATAAATCAGCAATCGGCATGTTTTCAATTACTCGAATGATTGGTTGCATGTAGTCACTGACGGGAGTAGATGCATTTGCAGGGTCTCTAATGAAGGCTGTAAGTAAGTTCTTCATATTAACAAGACCGATAATATGATCCTTGTCTCCATCAGTTACAGGGTACCTTGTGTATTGCTCTACGCCTACTACTTCAAAAACTTCACTAAGTGTTAAGTCCTTATCAATAGAAGTAATTTCAGTTCTTGGGACCATTATTTCTTTGGCTATCCTATCATCAAATTCGAAAATTTTATTCACATACTTGTACTCTGCTTGATTGATTTCTCCACCTTTTAAACTATCGGAAAGAATCATTCGTAATTCTTCCTCTGAATGGGCTACATCGGATTCTGAAACAGCTTCTAATCCAAACACTTTGGTAGCTAAGAACCTTGCAGATCCATTCATTCCATGGATCACTGGATACATTATCTTATCAAAGATGACTAGAGGCTTGGCAACAGCCAAAGTAATTTGTTCAGATCGTTGTATAGCAAATGTTTTAGGGGTTAATTCTCCAACTACTACATGGATATACGTTACAATGGAGAACGCAATAATAAAGGATAGGAATGAAGCTACAGTTTCAGGAAGCTCAAAATATTCGAATGCTGGATGTAGTATTGCTTCTACAGTAGGCTCTCCTAACCACCCTAATCCTAAAGCAGTTATAGTAATACCTAACTGGCAGGCTGACAGGTACTCATCTAAGTTAGAAACAACTCTTTTGGCAGTTATTGCTCTCCTGTTACCTTCCGCTACAAGCTGATCTATTCTTGTAGTCCTTACTTTCACTATTGCGAACTCACTTGCAACGAAAAATGCAGTGAGTGCGATTAAGACAGCAAAAGCTGTCAACCGTATGGCTATGTCCAACTAATTACTTTGTCCCTAACCCAAATGAGGGGTAGAACAAAGTGTACACCTCCTGTTTTCTAAAAAATAGTTTCTGTTTTTAATAATAAATTATCTAAATAAAAAATACAAATCATTCTTCGAGGATGTATTAGGTACTCATTTTTAGGACAAGTGGAAAGCTACGGTAAAAAATTTTCCTTTTTGTAGCATTATGAAGGATAAAAGGAATTTATTATTTAATGCGTCAATGCTATACGTTATTAACTCTGCTGTTTCCAGAAACGTTTCGCAGAAAAAATTTAAGGTTTTAAAAATTCTAAAAAGTGTTGACACTTATTTTTCATGTGTGCTAAAGTTGAATGACACTAAACAAATGGAAAGGGAGGTATGTAAAATGATTCGTGTATCGAAAGTTTCAGTAAACAGAATAAATTTTTCATATCCTCCCTATAGCGTACAATCACTTTAAAAAGACTTTTTATATTTGTGTCTATTTTTAAGTGCATTACCGTGATAGGTATGCGCTTTTTTTTGTGTTTTCTTTTCCATTTGTCAGTGATAAAAGAAAGGGGAGTTGGATAATGATTGTTCAACGTACAAAACAGCTATTAATAAAGGAATCGCTTGAAGGTGGATAGCTATCTACTGAACATGGTTAAAAAGAAATGAGGGAATTTATATGTTTTCGGTTTTATTTAAGTTGAAATGGTTTTTTAAAGAGCATTGGATACGCTATACAGTAGCGATTATGTTTCTTATTGTGGCGAGTGCAATCGAAATTATACCTCCTTGGCTCGTTGGGGGAGCAATAGATGTCATCACTTCTGGAAGTATGACTGGAGAACAATTGACGCAATATGTTCTCTATTTTATCGGGCTTATTTTGATTGGCTATGTATTGAATTTTATTTGGCAATATCAGCTTTTCGGTGGTTCCATTGAGATTGAGAAGATTTTACGAACAAGATTGAACCGTAAATTTCTTAGTATGACACCAACCTTTTATGAAAAAAATCGTACAGGCGATTTGATGGCACGCGCAACGAATGACTTAAACGCTGTATCTACTACAGCTGGATTCGGAATCATGACACTAATTGACTCTACGATGTATATGGCAGCGCTCATCTTAGCGATGGGATTTCTCATTTCATGGAAGCTAACTTTTTTTGCATTATTACCGATACCTATTCTTGCTATTATCATGCAGTATTTAGGAAAGATTATTCATGAAAAGTATATGGTTGCTCAAGATGCATTCGGTGATTTAAATGACAGGGTGCTGGAGTCAGTGGCTGGCGTACGGGTCATTAGAGCATATGTCCAGGAAAGAGCGGATGAAAAGAAGTTTTCTGATATGAGTGAAGAGGTCTATCAGAAGAACATGGTAGTAGAACGGATTGATGCACTTTTTGGACCAATTACCAAAGTCGGCACCGGAATCAGTTATGTAGTGGCATTAGGATATGGTGCTTATCTAGTTTCTAAAGGTGAGATGACTGTAGGAAACTTAATCACATTTAATGTTTACTTAGGAATGGCTATCTGGCCGATGTTTGCGATAGGGGAGCTAATCAATGTTATGCAAAGAGGAAATGCTTCTCTTGACCGTGTACAAGAAACACTCCATTACGAAGCAGATGTAAAGGATCCAGGAAGACCGGTAGTTTTGGAAGAGGTTCAGGGTATTGGCTTTGAACAAGTAGGATTCCAGTATCCGCTATCTCAAGTGAAGAATCTTGAAAATATACGTGTTCAATTAGAAAAAGGGCAGACGCTTGGAATTGTTGGGAAAACAGGAGCAGGAAAAACAACCTTTATGAAGCAGCTATTGAAAGAGTATCCGATGGGTACTGGGAAGCTGACTATTGGAGGAACTGAAATAACAGAACAAAGCAAGGAACAGGTTTTAGAGTGGATAGGATATGTCCCACAGGATCATGTTTTATTTTCTAGAACAATTCGACAAAATATCCTTTTTGGTAAAGATCATGCTACGGAAGAAGATCTCCAAGAGGCTATACGACTTGCTTATTTTGAAAAGGATTTAGAAAATTTGCCGATGGGCTTGGAAACGCTTGTTGGTGAAAAGGGAGTTTCTTTATCAGGTGGTCAAAAGCAGCGTGTTTCTATTGCTAGGGCTTTAATAAAGGATCCAGAAATATTGATGCTCGATGATTCCTTGTCAGCTGTTGATGCAAAGACAGAGGCAAAAATTATAGAAAATATTCAAAATGAACGACAAGGAAAAACAACTATTATCACGACGCATCGTTTATCTGCTATACAGCATGCAGACCACATCATTGTACTAGATGAAGGGGTAATTATAGAAGAAGGTACCCACGAAGAGTTATTGCAGAAGCAAGGCTGGTACAAGGAACAATACGATCGTCAACAGCTTGAGGGGGTGTCGTAATGAGTACAGGAAAAAGACTTACCCATTACGCATTAATTTATAAAAAGCCAATATTGCTTGGACTACTATTTTTAACGATTGCAGTAATTGCAGATTTAACTGGACCTTTTATTGCTATGTATATTATTGATAACTATATTACAGATGGAGCAATTCAAATTCGTCCAATCATTATACTGCTCAGTGTATTTTTTGGCCTATCTATTGTCACAGCGGTGTTTCGATATTTCATGTTCATTAACCTGCAAGTTGGTGCCAATCGTGTGGTCCAGAGATTGCGAAATGATGTATTCGAGCATATCCAACGGTTATCTATTCAATATTTTGATAATCTCCCAGCGGGAAAGGTAGTGGCAAGGGTTACAAACGATACAGAAGCTATTCGAAATCTGTATGTTCAGGTTCTGTCTCAATTTGCAACCAGCATCATTTCCATCATTGGAGTGTATATTGCTTTATTCATCTTAGATGTTAGAATGGCTGCTTTGGCGTTATTCGTTCTACCAATCGTCTATATTTGGATGATTGGCTACCGAAAGTATGCATCTAAGTATAACCATATAGTTCGTACAAAAATTGCGGATATGAATGCAATGTTAAATGAATCTATTCAAGGGATGTCTATCATTCAAGCATTCAAACGTGAAAAGCAGATGGATCGTGAATTCGAAGAAATGAATCATGAGCATTATACGTATCAAAGAAAGCTATTAACCTTAGATTCGGCAACCTCCTTTAACTTAGTGCAAGTATTGCGCTCCATGACCTTTGCTGTATTTATCTTCTTTTTTGGAAGCCAGTCCATGGAGCCAGGTACGATTATATCTGCAGGCTTACTTTATGCCTTTGTTGATTATATAACTCGGCTTTTCAATCCGATTAACGGGATCGTTAGCCAATTCTCTCAATTAGAGAGATCATTGGTAGCGGGTAAACGAGTTTTTGAGCTGTTGGATGAAGAAGGAGAAAACGTATCAGATCAAAGAATGCCACGATACGAAGGAAATGTAGCATTTCAAAATGTTTCCTTTGCATATAAAAAGGATGAATACGTATTAAAAAACTTATCCTTTCAAGCCAATAAAGGCGAGACAATCGCACTTGTTGGTCACACTGGTTCAGGGAAAAGCTCTATTATGAATTTGCTATTTCGTTTTTATGATCCTACGAAAGGTAAGATATTAATTGATGGGATAGATATTACTAGTCTTCCGAGACAGACTATCCGAGAGCACATGGGGATTGTTTTACAAGATCCGTATTTATTTTCTGGCACCATTGCCTCTAACGTCAGCTTAAATGACCCTCGAATTACGCGTGAGAAAGTAGAGGAATCATTAGCAGCTGTCGGAGGTGACAGGGTGCTGAAGAACTTGGAAAAGGGTCTGGATGAGCCTGTTATTGAAAAGGGAAGTACGCTATCATCTGGACAAAGGCAGCTGATATCTTTTGCAAGAGCATTAGCCTTTGATCCAGCAATTCTTATTTTAGATGAGGCTACTTCCAATATTGATACGGAAACAGAGGAAATCATTCAGCATGCAATGGATGTATTAAAGAAGGGAAGAACGACCTTTATCATCGCCCACCGATTATCTACGATTAAAAATGCAGATCGCATATTAGTGCTTGATCGCGGAGAAATTGTCGAGAGTGGATCGCACGAGGAGCTGTTAGAGCTTAAGGGTCGATATGAACAAATGTATAAGTTGCAAGCAGGAGTTACCCCACACGCTATATAAGCCTGTGGGGTTTTCCCTATTTAAGCACATCGTGTAAATAGTACTTCTCTTTTTGTAACGAAAATCGTATATTTAGATTATCGAAATATAGGGATGGTTGATGATGTTTAATTGGCTTACTGATTGGAAGAGAAAAATAATTGCTTTCCCACGAAATATACAGATGTTTATGCTTGCAAATATACTCATTCAAATTGGGATGGGTGTTTTTTCAGTTATGTACAATTTATATATTAAAGAGCTTGGTTTCCCAGAAACAATGAATGGAAACATCATTTCCATGACCTCTTTAGCATCCGCCATTATGCTGGTGCCGGCAGGATATCTTAGTGACCGGCTTGGTAGGAGAGAGATTATCATCATTGGCACCATCCTTACTGCTGGGACTTTATATATCAGAAGTCTAGTAGTGGGGGAGGGTTCTTTGGTTGGGGCTGCGTTTTTTACAGGACTTTTTATGGCCTTAGTGCAAGTATCTGGTGTCCCATTTTTAGCAGAGAATTCGAAGCCAAATGAACGGATGAATCTGTTCAGTATTCACTTTTCCATGATTACAATCGCCGGAGTGGTTGGTAGCTTGGGAGGTGGAGTGCTTGCGGATGCCTTTCAGCTAATCGGTGGTCTAGAGCCGGTATTGGCAATTAAACTGGTCCTAATTATTGGGGCAATGATATTCACAGCAGGATTATTTCCTTTAACTAAAATTAATCGAGCTCCTCTTGTGGAGGAGATAACAGATCCAGGTGGACAAAATTTAGAGAGAAACCCTGTTTCATTTAAAAGTAATATTAAGATTATAATTCTTTTCGGAATTGCTAACTTATTAATAGGAACTGGTTCCGGACTCGTTATTCCCTATCTTAACTTGTATTTTTCTAATCGATTTGATGCTACGAATGCCTATATAGGACTTATACTTTCTCTTGGATCTGCTATGACAGCTGTTGCCATGCTTTTAGGTCCTGCCCTAGTGAAGCGTATTGGAAAAGTAAGGGCGCTAGTAACCTTTCAGCTATTATCCATTCCTTTTCTCTTTATTACTGGTTACACAAACTCATTGCTTATTGCATCTATCGCCTTTTTACTTCGTCAGGCACTCATGAATGCAGGAAATCCTATCCAAAGTGCAATTGCGATGGATATCGTACACAATAAATACAAAGGACTTGCAAATTCCATTAATCAGATGGTTTTCAATATTGGTTGGGCAAGTACAGGCGGAATTTCTACAGGACTTGTAGTGGCGTTTGGATATTATTGGGGATACGCTTATACTTTTACAATAACTGGAATATTATACATCATAGCTTCGACCTATTTTTATTTCTTATTTGTTCGAAAAAAGATAGATTAGCATGGAAATTAGGGTAAAGTTCCTAGTAAATAAATAGATAATTTTTCCCTCCTTATATATACCTATTATAGCTACCAGCTTTGGAAGTACTACTTAAAGACAAATCAAACGGAAAAAATGATGGAAGTAATGAGTAAACTTATGGAAAAAAGAAAAAAACTACATGAAGAAACTAGGGGTGTACTGGATAAGGGAAAAGTTTAAAATGTCGTTAACCATTTTGTTTGTCGCTTCTTTATTTTTCACTGGGTTTCAATTTACGGAGTTATCGTATGGAGGTCGCCCACCAGAATCATGGATTGAAACAAAAAGCTATAAAGAGGTTGCTTAGTGATAGCAATAACTTAAAGTGAGAAAGAGTCTGAGACAAAACTATTCTTTCCTTGATAGGTACTATTCTTTTTGAAATTTATTGATCAAATTTGAAATTTAGAAGTAAACATTAATAGGTTCTGAGCAGCGTCGGCGACTCCTGTGGGAACAGCGCGAGGGAGAGACTAAAGGCTCGAGCCGTGCCCACGGAAAGCGTCCGACACAGCGAAGAACCTAAACGTAAAAAAAGTAAGTAAGCACTTACGATTCTTATTAATATTAAGAATTATAAGCGCTTTTTTCGTTATGTCCCAGCCTCTTTCTTTTTCAATTTTTCTTAATCATATACATGGAAAAGCATTAATTCATGGATCATCTTTTTAACAGCTTCCTCGTCTGGCGGTGTTTCACCAATCCAGTTAATGGTGCCATCAGGCTCATATTCAGCAGAATATCTAACATGCTTATAAAAAAAGGAGACAGACCAGCCCGGCAGTTGTCCATTATCATAGAGAGATTTAAAGCTAAAGTGTTGAAGCATTGTAAACAACCTTTCATGTGACAGAATTTGCAAGCATACACTAGGATAAATGACTAGTGAAGGAGCATCTATTTGTTTATCAAAAAATTGGAACAAGCAATACAGGATGAGTACGCATCTTATTACTTTTATCAGGAAATGTCTAAGATGACGGACGATCCTTTTTGGAAGGGATTCATTGAACATGCCTTAGAGGATGAAAAAAGTCATTATGAAATGTTCCAACAACTCCATTATATGTTAACTGGCAGCTATGTTCAAAATGTAAAAAAAGGACCTCCTTGTCCAGATTTAAAAGCTTATGCAAAGCAAGCCGTTAAGGATGAGCTGGATGCGTCCGAGCTTTATAAGGAAATGCTACTTCAAATACCGATTCAACAGGCCTATGCGCCTTTATTTTTGGCAATGCACGACGAGACAGAGCATGCCATACGATTTTCCATGATGTATAATGCGCTCTAAATTATTTTAGTGTTTTCATCACCTCTGCTATAATAAGCTATAAGCTAGAGGAAAAAGGTGAAATTATGCAATATATATGGACAATCACATTTATGGCTTTAGTAGGAGCAGCGATAGGAGCGGTGACCAACCACTTTGCAATCCAAATGCTATTCCGCCCTCACGAGGCAAAATATATAGGAAACTGGAGAGTTCCCTTCACACCAGGTTTAATTCCCAAAAGAAGAGATGAGCTTGCCACACAATTAGGGAAAACAGTCATCAATCATTTATTAACCCCAGAGATATTTCGAAAAAAATATTTTAATGATGAAATGAGAAATAAGGCCAATTCCTTTATTTCCAATCAATTAAAAGAAAAGATTTGGGAATCAGATAAAACGATTACTGATTGGTTAAAGGCTAGTAATATAGAGTCGGTTTCCTTGATGGTAAATGAAAAGCTAGACGAGCAGGTTGACAGTCAGTTTCATAAATTAAAGAGAAAATTAGAGAATGAAACTATTCGTCAAATAACTCCATTAAGCTGGCAGGAGAAGGCAGATCAAAAGATAGAAGATATTGTGGTGTATATCCTGCAAAAGGGCGAGGATTTTTTCCGCTCGGAAGAAGGGACAAGAACAGCAAAGAGACTAATTGATGATTTCCTTTCCACGAAAGGTACAATTGGTAACATGATTCAAATGTTTATGGGAGATTCCCATTCACTCGTTGGAAAGCTACAACCTGAGATTATCAAATTTATAAAGGCACCAGGAACAAAAGAAATGCTAGAACGCATTGTCCATGACGAGTGGGAAAAGCTGAAGGATCGCCCTATTTCAGAAATGGTGGATGGCTTTGACTTTGAACCTGTCGTACAAAATGTTAAGGTATACTTACGTGACCAGCTTGCGGTAGAGGAGAGAATGAATTACACAATTTCTCACTACTTCCCGTCTGCAAGTGTTTGGTCTGAAACGAAATTTGTTCCTACCTTGACTGATCTTGCTTTTAAAGAAGCGGAGAGCAAGCTCGAAGAAGTTCTACGACGAATGAAGATTGAGGACATGGTAAAAGAACAAGTGGATTCCTTCCCTGTTGCGAGATTAGAAGAAATCGTGTTAGGAATTTCTAAACGTGAATTTAAAATGATCACGGTATTAGGTGGAGTGCTTGGGGGATTAATAGGGATCATCCAAGGAATAATCGTTATTTTAACGACTTAAAAATAAAGTTATGTTGATTTAGCATGGCTGCAAAAGGAGATAACGTTCATGATTAATATTTACGACGACATTAACAAATTAGAAAGTAGCCTACGACAAACTACGGAGTTTGCAAATGTAAAGGCAGCTGTTGCAGCTGTTAAGGAAGACCCAGATGCTCTAGCATTATTCCAAAGCTTCCGTAAAATCCAATTGTCCTTGCAAGAAAAACAAATGCAAGGCGAAGAAATTAGCGGAGAAGAGCTTGAATATGCTCAAAAGACTGCCCAGCTAGCACAAGGAAACGAAAAAATCTTTGGGATGCTTCAAGCTGAAATGGCGCTAAGCCAATTAATTGAAGAGGTTAACCGAGTGTTAATCAAACCAGTTCAAGAGCTATACGAAGGAATCTAATAAAGTTGTTTCATGACCGCCAGGTGTTCATCTGGCGGTTTTTTTGATGCTTGAAATGGAAGTGAGGCTAGGAAGAGGAGACTACTGTGGGACGGCGGGCCTATCGTTCGGTAGAAGGTAGCTATCGCGCGGTAAATTAGGGCTATTGCTCGGTAAAAGGTATCTAATGCTCGGAAAGAGGGGGCTACTGCTCGATTTTAGGTATCTATTGCTCGGTAGGTTTGCTATCGCTCGGTAGAAGGTATCTAGTGCTCGACGACAGAGTGCTACTGCGTTGTAAAAAACACTCCCTATGTTGTAATTTTGGGGAATAATGTGGTAATAATGATCGGCCAGAAAGAGAATGTCGTAAAAATGGAAGGCTAAGTCGTAAAACATCTAACCAGCTAGCTTCGTGGAATCCAAGTCGTAAAACCGAGCTACTGCGTTTATTGCTCGAAAAGTGGCCTCTACTGCTCGGTAGAAGGTGTTTAGTGCTCGAAAGAATGGGTCTACTGCGCGAAACGGCGTGGCTACTGCTCGAAAAGTGACCTCTATTGCTCGGTCAAGTTGCTATCGCTCTCCAAACCCATCTATCAATCTCTCGCTAAGTTTCTCTAGTGGAAATTCTATTTTAAAGAGGATTATGAATATTTTTGGCGAATAGTAAAATGAATGACTATTCATATTTTGTTCTGAGAATGGACAGATCATTAAAGATTGACTAAAGGGGAGAACGAGATGTATCAAAGTTTACTAGTGGAGAAAAAGGGCCGCATTGCAACCCTTACATTGAATAGACCGGAAGCGATGAATGCGATGAACGGAGTAATGATGGAGGAGCTGGCTGATTGTTTAGAAGCCTTTAAGGAGGATAAGGGGATCCAGGTCTTAATTATCAAAGGGGAAGGCAGGGCATTTTCTGCTGGAGGAGATATAAAAGCAATGCTTGATCCGGAAAATCCGTTAGATATGGAGTTTGCTATGACTTATTTGACTAGGATTGCTAAAACTCTTTATACACTTCCTCAAATTACTATTGCCTCGGTCCATGGAGCAGCTGCAGGTTTAGGATTTAGTATGGTTCTAGGATGCGATATCATCATTGCAGAGGAAACAAGTAAGCTGGCGATGAACTTTATTGGAATAGGACTAGTACCAGATGGAGGAGGCCACTTTTTCTTGAAGGAGAGAGTAGGTATCCCGAAGGCAAAGCAGCTTATGTGGAGTGGTCAGAAATTTACGGGGAAAGAAGCACAAAAAATGGGCTTAGTAGATGAAGTTGCGTCCGAGGGACTTGGCTATGCGATGGCGCAGTCATACGCTCATAAGCTAATCGACTCACCAGTTGCTGCAATGCTTGCTTCTAAGGAAATATTACATACGACGAAGCTAAAAGAATTAGACCTAGTATTGGAGCAAGAAGCAAAGATGCAAACAGCAATGAGACAGACGGAGGACCATTTAGAAGGTATTAAGGCATTTGTGGAAAAGCGAAAGCCTGAATTTAAAGGTAAATAAAATGGATGAAAAATGGCTAGAGTGGGCGAAGCAGCTCCAAGCAATAGCGCAGGCTGGTTTAACCTATTCCAAGGATGTCTATGATTTAGAAAGATTTGAAATGATACGTGACATAAGTGTAGAAATGATGGCGTTGCAATCCTCTATGGATAAACAGATAGTACGGGACCTTTTTGCGAATGAAACAGGATATGCCACACCAAAAGTGGATATCAGAGTAGCAGTGCTACAAGAAAACAAACTATTGTTGGTAAAGGAAAATGCCGATGGAGCTTGGGCGCTACCAGGTGGCTGGGCAGATATTGGATGTACACCAAGCGAGGTAGCAATTAAGGAGGTAAAGGAGGAATCTGGCTTTGATGTCCAAGTTGTCAAATTGCTTGGCATAATGGATAAGAAATGCCATCCTCATCCCCCTTCCCCTTATCACGTATACAAAATGTTCATTCACTGCGAGATAATTGGGGGACAGGCTATTACTGGAATAGAAACAGCTGAAGTTGCTTTCTTTGCAGAGGACGAGCTGCCCGTATTGTCAGAGGAACGAAACACGCTTTCTCAAATTAGGTGGGTCTTTAAGGAATTAAAGGAGCCTAGTGAGAAGGTTTATATGGATTAGCACATTAGAATGTTTGGAGCTTGAGTTGTTTGTTCAAGCTCTTTTTTATTTTTTCGAAAAAGTTTTTCATTTATACTGTAACAAAATAGGAAGTCGGACGTTTTAGGTAGGAAGGGAGGCAAGGAATTGAAGAAAAAGAGACAAGATGAGCTAGAAGAAATCTATCTAGCCTATGCCAAGCCTCTCTACTTTTATCTTTGGAAGCTCTCTGGCTCAGAATCGTTAGCCGAAGAGCTTATGCAGGAAACATTTTACCGGGCGACCCTTTCCTTGGATGTGTATGAGGGGGGACAGGTGAAAAGCTGGTTATACAAGGTAGCAAGAAATACATATTTGGACGAATGGCGAAAAAGGAAAAGGTGGAAGTGGGTTCCCTTTTCTAATCACTTGGTAGAAGGAATGGTGAGTCCTTATGGAGTACCGGAGGACCAGCTTGATAAGCAGGAAGTTGCCGAAGACATTCAGGACGTTGCTACTCTGCTTCCAGAAAACTATCGAAGCATCCTTCATTTACGAGAATACGAGATGTTTTCTTATGAAGAAATAGCAGAAACGTTAGATTTATCGATAGATCAAGTAAAGATATCTATACATCGAGCAAGACGAAGATTCAAACAGTTAGCAGAAAGACATGGGAAAGATTTTAAATGAGGTGGAAATGATGGAAATGAATGAAGAAAAAGCACGGCAAATAGTACAAAAGCATAAAAAGAGATTTTCTTGGAAGCTATCACTGCAGGTTGTAAGAGTGCTCCTAGGGATATTTTTAGTGTATGCAGTTTATATGATAGCGGTATCGATTATATATCATGAGACAAAAGTAAAAGATCAGACAGAACATTACTTGCAGCTGGCTATTGATTGGACAATGCCTGGTGTCACAACTAATCTTAGCTCTATGGCCGCTAATAATATATCTCCCCTGCTTACTCAAAAAATTGACATGCCTTTATTAAAGAGAATTGGTAAGGAGGAGCAGCACGTATCCACGATGCATGTAAGGAAACCTTTATTAAGCTCTTTGACTAGTATGGAAGAGGATCCTAATGTTACAGAGGAACAGCTGTCTTTTTATTTGCCGTATAATCCTGAGACTGGTGTAAAGTCGGATGTGATCTCAAGAGAGCAAGTGTGGGAAAGACTCGAGATGATTCATGAAGGAAATGTTGCTCAGCTAGCATTCTCTTTAAATGATTATTATACGCCTGAAGAAGTGGTAACTCTTTTGGAGCCTTATGATTTAGATATTCTTTGGATGCCACTATACATGGGGGAGGTTGGAAACGCTAATGAAGGACTCTCTGCTTCTGATACGATTGTATCGCTGAGAAAACCATGGGGGCTTGCAGGGGCTCGAAACACCAATGAAAAGTTTCGTTCAGGTTCTATGGCTACCATACTTTCTAAACATACAATAGAGGAAAGCGAACAAGCAATGCTAGATAATATGGAACGTATGCTTGCAGATAGAAAAGGATTAGCAGAAACATTCCTACAGACTGATTTATTACAGGAAAGATACGAATATCTAAAGAATGAAGGCTTCCAAGTATACGGAGCTGTGGTGACAGGACCAGTCAAGGAGCTATTGAAGCTGAGAGAAGTGGAGGAAATCCACGAAGAACAGCTCGGGGACATAGATTACTGGAATTGGGTGGAATAAGACGTGTGAAGGGAGCACAGGTTTGGTTGCTCTCTTTTTATATGGTTTATGGCAACCAATCTTTATTACAACATTATTGTCCAAAATTACAACATAGTAAGTGATTTTTACAACATAGTAGCTTGTTTTTACGACTTAACCCTCTATTTTTACGATATTGTAGCTTGTTTTTACGACAATGAATCGCTCGCTGAAAAAAGTGCTACAATCAAGCTCATTTTTGCTACAATGACCTCCATTTTTGCTACAATCCCCGAAGTTTTTGCGACAATGAATCGCCCGCTGAAAAAAGTGCTACAATCAAGCTCGTTTTTGCTACAATGACCTCCATTTTTGCGACAATCCCCGAAGTTTTTGCGACAATGAATCGCTCACTGAAAAAAGTGCTACAATCAAGCTCGTTTTTGCTACAATGGTCTCCATTTTTGCTACAATCCCCGAAGTTTTTACGACAATGAATCGCCCGCTGAAAAAAAGTGCTACAATCAAGCTCATTTTTGCTACAATGGCCTCCGTTTTTGCTACAATCCTTACTATTCCCAAAACTTCTCTCCATCTTTCACATCAATTAAAAAAACCGCCCAAATCAGGCGGTCCCTACTCTCTTATACGTGGAATAATACTAGTTTGCCAGAACTGTTTACTAAGCGATGGGTTTTATTAGAAAAGCCCTTTTCTGCTATAACATCCTCGCCTTTTCTTTTTGCTTCCTCATCATTTTCGAAGTTCCAAGTTTCTTCGATGATTAACTCCCCTGTTGGTTCAAACGCTGTGAACTTGTATGCTTTCATTCTACAAACACCCCTTTAATGTTCTTAAATTCATTATACATAAAAAATTTAAAAAACAAAATGTAAAGTTTGCTTGACAATTATACTGAAAGTAAAGTAAACTTTACGTAAAGTTAGCTTTACAATTAAAGGAGGGGAAGTAGTGGAAAATTTCGTCCGAGAGAAGCGTACGGAAATGGGGATGACGCAGGATGAGCTTTCGGAGAAATTAAACGTGTCTAGACAAACGATTATCTCTTTGGAGAGAGGGAAGTATAATCCGTCGATTACATTGGCCTTCAAGCTGTCTAGATTGTTTGGTTGTACGATAGAAGACTTATTCGTTTACGAGGAGGATGAAGGGGATGCATGAGGGGTTTGATTGGTTATCATTTTTAATTGGGTTGCCATTAGCAATTGTGATTATTTCAATCGTAGCTATTATAAATCATAGGATAGGGAAGAAAAAGAGATGGTTTGATGAGCGATATCAAGAAATACAAAGCAAAGCAAGATCGTTTTCCTGGCTTGTAACTACGGTTGCGATGCTGCTTGTATGGTTGGTTATTATTTTTATGGAGGGACCGGGTCTTGCCTTCTTCTTGATGACGGGGCTGTGGGTGATTCATATGGTGTCTTATCTGATTGGCTCAATTCTCGCACAAAGGGAAGAGATAGTTGTAAGCAACAATAATAAAATAGGATTAATTGTTTCCCTTATCGTATTAATAGGTACCCCACTTTTTTTCGTCGGAGTGTCCTACGTGACGGGAAATTGGAAATTCTTAATTTTTAGCTTACCACCTACCATGACAGCTGGAACATTTGGCTTACTTGTAAGCTTGAAGCAAATAAAAAAAGAGCAAGGGCATGCTTAAGACTGTAGACAGTTGTCTATAGTCTTTTTTCTATGATAAAATAAGAACAAATATTCTGTTTTAGAGAGGTGCTTGGAATGGAAGAAATACGATTTCTTCATGCAGCAGATTTACACCTAGATAGTCCGTTTAAGGGCATTTCTTCGATTCCAAAGGAAAGATGGATAGAAGTGAGAGAAAGCACCTTTCAGGCTTTTCAGCGTTTGATCGACTATGCGGTAAAAAGTAAGCCTGACTTTGTATTAATAGCGGGAGATATCTACGATGGGGAAAACCGCAGTCTACGTGCCCAGCATATTTTTCAGCAAGGGATGGAGAAGCTCCATAAGGAAGATATTCCTGTCTTTCTATGTCACGGTAACCATGATCACCTTAGTGGCAGCTGGGTTCGTTTTCAATTGCCTGGAAATGTTCATGTGTTTCCGGAACAGGTGGAGACAAAAACAATTACTGTAAGAGGGCAGAAAGTACATGTTTCTAGCTTTAGCTATAAAGAAAGGCATATGAAGGAATCGATGCATCTTCAGTATCCGACAGCACAAGGGGAAGATATTTATATCGGAATGCTGCATGGCAGTGTGGAAGGCGATCAAGAGCATGATGTATATGCTCCTTTTCGAGTGAGTGACTTGCTAGAAAAACAATATCATTATTGGGCGTTAGGTCATATACATAAGCGCCAGCTCTTACATGCTGACCCGCCGATTGTCTATCCTGGCAATCTACAAAGCAGGCATCGAAAGGAAAAAGGGCTCAAGGGATTTTATCAGGTAACACTCTCCAAGCAAAAGGCTACCTTAGAATTTCTTCCTTCTTCTGCATTTCTATATGATGAAGTAGAGGTTTCATGCAAGGGTATTATCCATGCAAACGAGCTGTTGGAGAAAATTGATCAATCGCTCCAATCGTATGGAAAACAATATGGAAGCGCTATTGTAGAAATAAAACTAACAAATATAGATGAGGAGACATTTGAACTTATACAAGGATCGTCAAAAGAGGAATGGCTTCAAATTATACAAGAGGGAACAAATCTGGAGAACGGCTTTTTAATTATAACTGACTTGCATATCCAAAACTCGTTTGCTAACAACAAGGAAACGTCGATAATCTTATCCATTATGGAAGAGTGGGATGTGGAGGATTGGAAGCAAGTGCTGAAGGAATTATACCAGCATCCTAAGGGAAGTAGGTATTTACCAAAAGCAGATGATACATTCATAGAGGAAATAATAACAGAAGCAGAGGAAGCTTTATCCAAGACATTAGAAAGGAGAATATAAGAGTATGAAGTTACAAAAGCTCCATATTTATGGCTTTGGAAAGCATGAAAATCTGCAAATTGAACTTCATGATGGGATGAATGTATTTTTGGGGGACAATGAGGCCGGTAAATCTACTATACAGCAATTTATTCTTCATATTTTATTTGGATTTCCTCAACGAAATTCACAGCTGTTACGCTATGAGCCGAGAAGCGGTGCTACATACGGTGGAAAAATCACCCTTCTAGATGCAGATGGACAAATAGTCGAGGTAGAACGGGTAAGGGGAAAGGCAAGTGGAGATGTCACGCTGTACTATCCAAATGGGACACGGGGCGGGGAAAGAGAGCTTCAACAATTATTGAATGGCTATTCTCGTCAGGATATGGAGGCTATTTACTCCTTTACTTTATTTCAGTTGCAGGGATTGGAAAAAATGACAGAGGAAGAGCTTACACGCACGCTTATTTCTTCAGGTACTACCGGGGTCGATACCTTGGCTAATGTGGAAACAATTTTTGCAAAGGAAATGGGGACGCTATTTAAACCTTCTGGAAAGAAACCTGCTATTAATCAAAAGCTAGAGAGAATTCGAGAGCTAGAGCAAGAATGGCAGGAGTATCTTGTTCGCAGCAATGAATTTGGCCCTTCTATCGAAAGACTCCAGCAGCTAGAGGAAATGCTAGCTACCATTACAAAGGAACAGGAAGAGCTTCAAGAAAAGCTTCAGCAATTTTATCGCTGGCGACAGCTCCAGCCACTCATAGAAAAAGAAGCGTACATTACGGAGGAGCTTAAACCATTACAAGATCAATGCTTCCCAATAGAGGGAATCAGAAGATATGAACTTATAAAGGACAAAAAAACGAGCTGCGAAGCGAGCTTAAAACAGCTTGAACGTGAGCTAGATATATTGCAGCACAATCAAGGGACAATGTCAGCAGAAAATTTGGAGGAGCTACATGCTTTTCTAAACTTTGAATCAGAATGGCATCAGCTTCGTGCACGCCGTATGCAGCTAGAAGAGGAGCATCACAAGCTGTTACAGCAGCAAATGAAGCAGCTCGCACTAATCGGGATAGATTGGGAAAATAGTTTAGAGTTTATTTTAAATGCAGATGTTTCTATCAAGCAAGAAGATATCCTTGCGTCCATCCTGAAGGAATTAGAGGACCAGGAGGCAGCATTATTACAAGAAAAAAGAATCTATGAAATGAAAGAAAAAGAGCTTGTAGAAAAAGAAAAACTTCTACAAGATACAAAGCAAGCTACTTCCAAGTCGTCAGGCAAGCAAACTTCTAAAGTTTTTTACTTCATGGTGACAGTTGTATTATTAACAGGTTTCCTCTTTAGTTATTTGATAGAAAGTTGGATAGTTCTAGTGTTCTCTATTATCTTAGCTGCCTTATTGCTAGGAAGTTCGAAATTTATTGGAAAGGGAAATGACCTAGACAATTATGAAGAATTGATTAAAAAGGAAATCAAAACCATACAGGAACAGTTGCAACAGCTAGAAGGAACAATCCAGAGGATGCAGCAAAGGATAGAGAAAGGGAAAAAACAGCTCAATCAATTCCTTGTGTCCTATCAAATGCCGACCGATATATCTCCTAGCTTATTGCCAGATATCTTTACGAGACTACGTTCTATCCAAGAGCAGCAGCTTCAACTAGATTTTCTGGAAGGACAGTTAGAGCATGCCATGAAAGAGCTACAAAAGCTGTCTACAAAAGCAGCGTCCTTAGTGCCTATTCCTTTGATGGAGGACATGCTATTTCATCAGCTACGAGAGTATTATCTGCTGGCAAAAAAGCAACGAGAAGAGCAGGATAGTAACCTTCAAAAACAGTTAGATAACAAGGAAAAAATCTTAGAACTAAAGGGCATTCTAGCTTCTTATGAGCTGCAAGTACAAGAGCTTTGGCAAGAGGCAGGGGCTGACACAGAAAATAACTACTATGCGGCAAGCAAAAGGTTCCAGCAAAAAAATAACCTGGAGCAGGAGCTTGGTCAAATTCAGTTACAGCTCCAGAAGGAAAAACCGTTTTCTGAGCCATTTACAGATGCAACAGAAAAGGAGCTTAAAGAGGGCATACAAACGTTTGAAAAACAGAGGAATGCTTATATAGAGGAGAAGAGTGCACTACAAGTCAAAACAGAGCAATTATTAAGTGACGAAGGACAAGGCATGCTATTACAACGGATAGAAGAGGAAAAGTCCGAGCTTCAAGAGCTAGTAAAGAAGTGGGCTGTCTATAAAGCTGCAGTCACCTCCATTAAACAAATGATGACCCAGTTAAGGGAGGAAAGGCTTCCAACTGTACTAGAAGAAGCGAAACACCTGTTTTGCAGGCTAACCAATAGTTCCTATGAAGGCTTAGAATTAGTCAGCGAGAAAGGCTTTGAAGCGGTGAAAGCGAATGGGGATCGTTTTGACGTGTCGGAGCTAAGCCAGGCAACGAAGGAACAGGCCTACCTAGCTCTTCGATTCTCACTTGCGATGTCGCAAAGAGATATTACGGGATTTCCTATTATTATGGACGACCCTTTTGTACATTTCGATCGAAACCGTCTAAAACAAGTGGTACAATTAGTTGAAGAGCTACAATTAGACCATCAGATACTTTATTTTACCTGTCATGAGCACATGGCAAATAGGTGGAGAGATACACATATGATACACGTAGCGGGATTAAGAGTTTAAGTGGAGGGATTGCAGATGAAAGGAATTACACAGCTTCGAGTAGGAGACCCGGTAGATCATTTCTTACTTATTAAACAATCGACCAAGGGGATAACAACGGTTGGAAAGCCTTTTATGTCCTTGATCCTTCAAGATAAAAGTGGTGATATTGAGGCGAAGCTTTGGGATACGAATGAGGAGCATGAAAAGCAATACGCTGCTAGCCAGATAGTGCGTGTCGGTGGAGAAATACAAGATTACCGTGGAAAGTTTCAGCTCCGTGTAAAGAGTATACGTCCTGTAAAGGCTGACGAGCAGATCTCTATTCATGATTTAGTTCCTTCTGCAGAGAAGTCGAAGGAAGAACTCATGGAAGAACTGCTTCAATTCTTCTTTGAAATGAAAAACCCTTTAATACAACGAATAACTCGCCATCTAATGAAAAAGCATCAGACCGCTTTTATGACCTATCCTGCTGCAACTAAGAATCACCATGACTATGCTTCCGGTCTAATTGACCATGTGGTGTCTATGTTAAAGCTTGGTAAGGCATTGTGCGATCTTTATCCGACGTTAAATAAGGATTTGCTATATGCCGGGATTATTTTACACGATATTGGGAAAGTAGTAGAGCTTTCTGGACCAATTGCAACGACCTATACGGTAGAAGGCAATCTTTTGGGTCACATCACCATTATGGTAAATGAAATATCGAAAGCAGCAGAGGAGTTAGACATCGAAGGAGAAGAAGTAATGCTGCTTCAGCATATGGTTCTTTCCCACCATGGGAAAGAAGAGTGGGGAAGCCCTAAACGCCCAATGCTTAGAGAAGCCGAAATCTTGCATTATATTGATAATATAGATGCCAAGATGAATATGCTGAATCGTGCACTTGAGAAGACAAATCCTGGAGAATTTACAGAACGATTATTTCCGCTTGAAAACCGATCATTCTACAAGCCTACGTTCGATTAATACAAAAAATCGTAAGAGCAATAAGCTCTTACGATTTTTTTATAAGCGGAGGAATTGTTTCCTCGCCGTATTTACTTCTCTGTTTCTTCAGTAGTTTCTTTTTCAGTAGTTCCTTCTTCAGTTGTTTCTTCCTCAGTAGTTTCCTCTTCTGTGGATTCTTCAACTGGTTGATCTGCAGCAGATAAGAACTGTTCTAGAGAAGATTTTAAATCTTCATCTTTAATTTTAATATCTGCATCCTTCATCATTTTTGCTACCTTTGAAAGTAGGGCAGAAGGATCCGCTTTTTCAAGCTTTAATTGTTTTTCAATTTCCGCTTTTTTATCTTCATAAGATTCTTCAATTTCACGTTTTTCTGTTACCTCAATAATATGGTAACCAAAGCTTGATTGAACTGGATCACTAATTACATTTGTTTCTAGAGCAAAAGCTGCATCTAAGAAAGCAGGATCCATATTATCAAGTCTGCTAATCCAATCTAAGTTGCCACCTGTATCTTGAGCAGCAGGCTCTGTGGAGTATTCTTTCGCAACTTCTGCAAAGTCCTTGCCAGATTCAAGCTCAGCTTTTACTTTCTTTGCAGTTTCCTCATCTTCCACTACTATATGGCGTGCATTGATTTCTGTTTTAATTCGATCGTATTCAGCCTTAACATCATCTTCCGATACCTCTACATCTTCAATTAATGCTTTCTCTTGTAGAAGGTTTAGCTTGATATATTGCTTGTACGTTTCTTCGTTATAACCATTTTGTGCAATAATGGATTCGAAGCTTTCACCCATTTGTTCCTTGTCAGTAGCTAATTGTGCTTCAATTTCTTCCTTTGATACATCGTACTTATCTTCCAATACTTTTTCGATTACTAGAAGTTGGAACGCTTGTTCACCAATAGAAGCTTTCATTTCTTTATAAAGGTCCTGTTGTGTAATATCTCCAACTTTAGAAGTAGCTAAAACCTCGCTGTTATCTTTAGTGTCATCATTGCAGGCACTAAGAGCAAGTAGTGAGGCCGCTAATGTAAATGTTAAAACTGTTTTTTTCATCTTATCTCTCCTAACTTCTTCATGCACAATTGTAACTATAACATAAACGATATAAAAACAAAAATAGTTCCCGTTAATTTGCCCACCACCATTTTCACCTTCTGCATACGATAAATTAGAAAAAGGAGGTGTTAAGAATGGGTGGACAATATGGTGGTAACTATGGTGCAGGTTCTGGCTTTGCATTACTTGTAGTTCTGTTTATTCTGTTGATTATCGTTGGCGCGGCGTTTATCTACTAATCTAACGATATCAGGAACTAAGATCGTGTAACGCGATCTTGGTTTCTTCTTCTCCTAAAAGAAATGACCCTAAATCATTCTGGATGATTTGGGTCAATTTTTTAGGTTTCATATGACGGTTCTCTTAAACTACGTATACCAATTCCACATAAAAGGTTACGAGAAGTATGGTTATTAGAATATTTATGGTGCGAAAAATCTTCGGATGCTTTTCTTCCGGAATTTCTTTTGACATAACGAGCGCGTATGTCATTCTATTAATTTGTAGCAAATAAAATGCTGAGAATAGAACTAAAGTAAATATGATCATGTCTAAACTCCCTTCATGTACCATAAGCATATCAAATTAGGGGCGAATTATACAAGTATTACATATTACTAACTGTTTTGTTTAATCAAGATTTGATAGCCATTCTCTGTTTCCTCGATATAGGCTTTCTTTGGTGAGTTGCTTAGATTTTTAACGTAAATTAAATCCATCAAGCATAGCCCACAATGATAAGCAAAAAGTATGGTGAAATAATGAGCGAAATTTGGCGCTAAAATAGCCCCGATTAGAATGACTATATTCAGAGAAAAGAAAGGAGCTAGCAATGAACATAGGAATCTGTTTTTATTGATAGGCTCACATACACGTATAGTAATACTAGGTATACATTTATATTTTCTATTAACTAATAGTTTTACATTATTTCTATGCCTAATGAAAGGTAGGTAGTGAATTGTTTTGTGAATAGGATAGATACTGATCAATCCTATGACGAATAGCCAAAAATAATCATCCGATTTATGTGTTTTGTTTACCATCTCTTGTAAAACATAAGTAAACGAAAAAACCAATAATACTAAAATGGATGAAAGTAGAAATACTCTTTCTAAACCGTATTGTTTTTTGATATTAATTGTTTTCCAGCAATTCAAGTTTATAGCATCTCCTAGTTGAAGGTCTATTACAGATACATACGATACGATGTTTTGCTGAAAAAAACAAGGGCTAAGATTATTAAAATTTATATAGCGCTTTCAATTTTAGTGACTATGGGATTTTGAGTACGTTTCGTCAATGTTTTGGATGGAACGTTCAAATATTTCCATAAAATCGTCCCCATATATATTGCGAATGACAGCCATTACGTCCATAAACTCAGGAAACTTTCCGTATATTTCTTTCATCGGTAAAGAGCCCTCTATCACAGAATGGTGCGTGTCATGATAGTTTTCATACATTTCTTCCAACAGTTCCTTACCTTTTTCTGTGACGTCTACATAAGTGTTCCTTTTGTCGGAATCGCGCTTGGAGAAGGCTAATAAACCACGCTCTTCTAGCTTTTTGGAAAAATTAAAGGCAGTAGAAACATGCATAACACCAAATTTGGCAATATCGGAAATAGTAGCTCCCTTTAAGTGATAAGAGATCCAGAGTATATGGTGCTCATTAATATTCAAGTCATAAGGCTTGATCCATGTTTGCCAGTCCTTCTCTACAGCTTTCCAAAGTGCTTTTGATAGCTGAGCGATTCGTTGGCTGTATAGCATTGCTTCTTTTAAAGTATAAAACTGCTCATTCATCGTAGTAGCCTTCTTTCCATATTTTTTATTTTTAACACATTATAACAATAAAGGTATTAAGTTGAAATGAATATTTAGAAATATTATTTTAATTATAATATTTAATTAAAAATAAAAAAAGTATGCGTTTAATCCTTAGACTAAATGCATACTTTTTTTTACAGTGTTTCTGCTTCTTTTTTATTCTTTTTAGGCAATTGTTGTTCTAATTCAGTGATAGCTAATTGAATAGAAGCAATTTCCTCTTGAAGGTGTTCTTGTAGTGGACCTGTTTCTTCTTTCCATGTTTCTACACTTGCTTTGATATCGTTAACAGTAGCAGGCACAACGGATTTGGATTCAGCAGTTAGGCTTTTAATAGAAACCTTCACATTTTGAAGCTCTTTCTTAATATCAGCCAGCTTTTCTTGATAGTCCGTAGACTTTGCCTTTATAGAGTGGCGGACCTCTTCGCCAGTTTTAGGGGTCGATAGTAGAACGGTGGCTGCACCTGTTAGCGCGCCTAAAGTGAGTCCATAAAATAATTGTAAAGCTTTCACCATACACACTCCTTTATCTATATATTATTTCGAATTAAGAAAATTGGTTCGACTTGTACTTGCCTTTAGTATGTATTATTCCTTCTCTAAGTATTATTAAAACATATTTACTATCTTCAAAAAAGATTGAGAAAAAAATAATTATAGAAAAGTTTTATTTCACCAATAAAAAAGGAGGTCATTACCCAAGTAAAATGACCCTTGAATCTATAGAAATCCACGAGCAGATTAAGTAATTCATGAGATATGAAACCTTTCTTCTTCTTCAGCCTAGCAAATGATTTCTTATAAGAAAAAGGGTACCCGAATTTTTTCGGGCACCCTCTGATTTTATGTTAGATGGATAAGGCTGTTTTAAAATTGGACCGTTTTATTAGACGAGTAATAATTGGGTATATAATAATCAAAAATGCTGCATTAAGGGCTGTAGCTGGTAAAACGACTACTAAGAATAGTTCAGTAAACAATGCTTCAGCTCCAAATACAAATATGGCAGTGGATAAAAAGATTGTTCCTGAAATAAGCGTTCCAATGCAAGTCAGCAATACACCGACAGCTAGTTTATTAACTGACTTCTGTAACAAAGTAGCCAGTGCAAAGAAAATAAATGCAGTCACAAACTTGTCTATAATATTTGGGACAAAGCCTCCTGGAAACGTAGAAAATAGACCAGAAATAATACCAGTTGTTACTCCCAATAAGAAGACATTTTTCGCTTGCGGGAATAAAAGGATGGATATAAACATCATCACTAAAAGGAAGTCTGGCTTCATTCCACCTATAATTCCAGGGGTAATAATGTAAAGCACTGCTCCTATCCCAATTAATAGAGCCATTAACACAAGATTTTTCGTATTCAATTCTCATCTCTCCTCAGCTTTTCTCAGCTTATTTTTACTCCTCTGACGTATCCTCATGATCGGCAGCAGGAAAACTTACTTATGATTGTAAATCTTTTACTCCTTAAAAGCAATTGCTAGTTCTTTAGTTTTTCTTCGAGTTCTTTTGCCGATGCTTGAATGGTTTCTGTACTAATTGTTTTTTCTTTCGTGTGCCAAGTCACCTTAAGACCATCCGTTTGATCATAGCGTGGAACAAAATGCAGATGGAAGTGATAAACACTTTGCCCTGCTGGGGCTCCGTTATTATTAATTAGGTTCATTCCCACTGGACCAAATGTTTCCTTTAAAGCTGTTGCAATTTTTGGTACTACCTTAAATAAATTAGCTGCTTCTTCTTCCGAAAGCTCATATACATTTTCTTTGTGGTTCTTCGGGATAATTAGTGCATGTCCCTTTGTGAGAGGCATGATATCCATAAATGCGTATACATGCTCATCCTCATAAATCTTTGCGCTAGGTATACTTCCGTCGATTATTTTACAAAAAATACAGTCACTCATGAAAAAGACCTCCTATTCATTATTAGCAAAAGTTTAACATACAATGGGACAGGTTGGTTGAAGAAATGTTCCTTCTAATTCAAGAATAGGAGAGGATTTTTCTTTCATGCTTTGGTAAACTTATCATATAAAGAGAGGTGTAGAGATGTCTATATTAGAAGTAAAAAACGTAACAGGTGGCTATACAAGAAAGCCCGTGCTTCATGACTTAAATTTTTCCATTAAGAAGGGAGAGCTTGTTGGACTAATAGGATTAAACGGAGCAGGTAAAAGTACAACGATTAAGCATATTATCGGTACAATGAATCCTGTAAAAGGTGATATTCTTCTTAACGGAAAAACGATAAAAGAGGATGTGGCGCTTTACCGTTCATCTTTTTCTTATATTCCAGAAACTCCTGTACTATATGATGAGCTCACGCTTAACGAGCACTTAGAACTGACTGCAATGGCGTATAACTTAGACAGAGAAACATTCGAGAGAAGAAAAGAAAGCCTTTTAAAAGAATTTCGTATGGAGAAAAGATTGAATTGGTTTCCTGCACACTTTTCTAAGGGAATGCGCCAGAAGGTAATGATTATGTGTGCTTTCTTAGTGAATCCTTCCTTATATATAATTGATGAACCATTTGTCGGACTAGATCCTCTGGGAATTCAATCCTTGTTAGATCAAATGAAAGATAGAAAGGAAGCAGGCGCTTCTATTCTCATGTCTACGCATATTCTTTCAACGGCAGAAAAATATTGTGATCGCATCTTGCTCCTACATAATGGGAAAATACGTGCTCAAGGCACGATGACTGATTTACGCGCTGCCTTTAACATGCCATTCGCCACATTAGATGATTTATATATTGAGATGACAAAGGAACAAGACAATGAAAAATTTGCATGATATTTGGAGTAAGCGCTTTGTATTCTATATAAATGAGCTACAAAAATACTTGCGCTTTATCGTTTCTGGACATTTGGCGATTGTGCTTGTGTTTGCGATTGGGGCAGCGGGCTATGCTTACAGTGAATGGCTGAACACGGCACCGAAGGACTTTCCTGCCTATTTACTTGTGTCTTTCTTGCTAGGACTAGCGCTTACTATGAGTACCCCAGTTACACTCCTCAAGAATGCTGATAGTGTGTATTTCTTACCACTAGAGACTAAGCTAGGGGAGTATACGAAGCTGGCTTTAAAGTGGACCTATTTTTCTTCACTTATTCTGTCTTTAGCCATATTCATTGTTGCTATCCCTTTATTGACGCAAATAGGGGGAAGCAGTAAGGAAGAATTGATTTCTCTTTTTATTCTAGTGTTAGTTTTAAAATATTGGAGTATTCAAACGGAGTTTCATGTAAGATGGGCATCGAACGGTACGGGAATATGGATTGATCGATTTGTTCGTTTTCTATTAATTGGAGCCGCCCTTTATTTTACTATGGTAAATAGCTACCTGTTCCTTTTGTTAATCGTAGTAATTTTGGTCGTTTATTTCATTATATGGAATAAAAAAAGATGGGAAGTTCCTTTTCCATTTGATCATTTCATTGCTGTAGAACAGTCTAGAATGATGCGTTTCTACAGATTTGCAAATTATTTTACAGACGTACCATATATAAGAGGTGCCACGAAGAGAAGAGGCTGGCTTTCATTCTTCTATCGATTTGCTCCCTATGGACCTGCAAATGCTCAGCTATATTTGATTCTACGTACCTTTATTCGGACAGATGATTACTTTTATTTGTGGGTGAGGCTAACTGGATTATCACTGATTGGCGTAGTGTTTATTCCTTTTCCAATCGTATCAATGATATTTTTGGGTGCCTTGGCATTTGCGACAGTCATCCAATTAAAGCATGCGCTCCTATCTGGCCACGAGTTCCGTATGGACTTGTTATATCCGATTGGAAAGGAAGCACGGCTGAAAGCAGTAGACAAACTAATTCGTATCATTCAACTGATACAAGCTGTTGTAATTTTAATCGGAGTACTTATACAAGGAGAATTAATGGCTTTAAATTTCTTGATTCCTGTAGTGGCATTTGTTATCTCTGAAATCACCATTCGGGGAAGTAAAGTCGAATCAAACTGAATCTACCTAACGATAGGGGGTGTTTCGTAAGTTAAAAACTTATGGGACGCCTCTTTCTTATTGGAGAAATTCCTGTAGTAGTTGCCTCAAAATGCAACAATCTTCACCGAAAAGGACCGTCTCCGAATCAGACGGCCCACTTTGCATGGAAGCTGTTACCCTATTATTCTTCCTCTTCGTTCGGCTTAGAACGATAAATAGTCTTATAGGGAGCGCTTGTGAAGATCTTTTGTTTATCCTCCATATGTGTAAAATCGAAATCTTGAGTTTTTTCCCAAACCTCATAACTATTTGCACTAGACCATTCCGTTAAAATGATATAGGTGTCTGATTTTACTGGTTTAAGAACCCTCAGTGCATAAAAGCCTGGTTCATTATCTACAGTGGAGGAAAGATTGGCATACTTAAATTCGAAAATTGGTTTTCCCTCATCAGATAGGGGAATATGATAGAGGACAAAATAGCCATTTTCTTTAAAGTTTCCTCTCGCATCTAAAATTTCGAAAGTACGAGGCATCTGAAACAAAGATTTGCCGTTTGATTCATGTAAGAGTACAGTATTTCCGATGCCATGTAGTAAATATATTTGTTCTTTAGGATACTTTTCTTTGATTTTATACATAAATTCAGGTGTACCAGATGTAATATAAAAATTCATATGCTTTCCCTCCTACTGATTGTATTAATACTATTTTCCCCAAAAATGCAAATTTAAAAACTCTTTATTCTGATGGAATTAAGAGAAACAGAGACAATTTTATGACAATTACCCTATATAACTATACAATATGTATGAGAACATCTATAGTTTAATCGTATGGAAACAAGTACGGGATGATAGAAGAAAGGTAGGAACTTTTTTTATGGCTACTTTTAACGATACTCTTTTGCGTGCTGCAAGAGGAGAAAAGGTGGAGCATACACCAGTTTGGTATATGAGACAGGCAGGAAGATCTCAGCCAGAATACAGAAAAATTAAAGAAAAATATTCGCTTGAGCAAATTACACACGAGCCAGAGCTATGTGCTTATGTCACTAGACTGCCAGTAGAAAACTATAATGTAGATGCGGCAATTCTTTATAAAGACATCGTAACTCCACTTCCAGGTATCGGAGTAGATGTAAAAATCAAGTCAGGTGTTGGGCCTGTTATTTCCAACCCGATTAGAACTGTTCAAGACGTTCATAATCTAGGAGATCTATCTCCTGAGGATGATGTACCTTTTGTATTGGAAACAATTAAACTCTTAACAACTGAACAATTGAACGTGCCTTTAATCGGTTTTGCTGGAGCGCCATTCACGCTTGCAAGCTATATGATTGAAGGTGGCCCATCTAGAAGCTATAACAAAACAAAAGCATTTATGGTATCGGAACCAGAGGCTTGGTTCGCTTTAATGGACAAGCTTGCAGATATGATCGTTGTTTATATAAAAGCCCAAGTAAAGGCGGGGGCGAAAGCGATCCAGATTTTCGATTCATGGGTTGGTGCACTAAATGTAGAAGATTATCGAATCTTCATTAAACCAGTGATGACTCGAATTTTCTCCGAGCTAAGAGAAACGAACGTCCCTCTTATTACATTTGGAGTTGGAGCAAGCCATCTAGCTAACGAGTGGCATGACCTTCCTGTAGACGTTGTGGGATTGGACTGGAGATTATCCATCAAAGAAGCTCGTAGCAAAGGGTTGACGAAAACACTAATGGGGAACCTTGACCCATCCTACTTAATTGGAGATTGGTCTGCCATTGAAAAACGTGTGAAGTCAATCATTGAACAAGGTGTGGAGCAGCCTGGTCATATTTTCAATTTGGGTCATGGAGTGTTCCCAGAGGTTGACCCTGACGTATTGAAACGATTAACCACATTTATTCATGAATATAGTAGAGAACTTATCAGTAAAAAATCTAACTAACTTTTTTGAGGTGACAATAATGAAAAAGACAATGGGTTTATTAGTAATGGCCTATGGTACGCCGTACGAGGAAGCAGATATCGAACGCTATTACACACATATCAGACACGGACGCAAGCCAAGTGAAGAACAGCTAGAGGATCTAACTAGCCGTTATAGAGCAATCGGAGGAATTTCTCCATTAGCAAAAATCACGGAAGATCAAGCGAAAGGTCTATGTGATCGTTTAAATGAAGTGCAGGATGTAATCGACTTTAAATTGTATATTGGCTTAAAGCATATCGAGCCTTTCTTAGAGGATGCGGTAGCTGCTATGCATAAGGATGGAATCACAGAAGCTGTTTCTATCGTTCTAGCACCTCATTTCTCCACTTTCTCTATTAAGTCATATAACGGCCGTATAAAAGAGGAAGCGGAGAAGCTTGGAAATCTAAAAATAACTTCTGTTGAAAGCTGGTACACAGAGCCGAAGTTCATCCAATATTGGAGCGATAAAGTAAAAGAAGCATTCGCTAACATGACGGACGAACAACGTGAGAAAGCATGTCTCATTGTTTCTGCGCATTCGCTTCCAGAAAAGATTAATACAATGGGAGATCCTTATGAAAATCAGTTAAAAGAAACGGCTGATTTAATTGCGCAAGCTGCAGGTGTTAAAAACTACGCAGTAGGCTGGCAAAGTGCTGGGCAAACTCCAGAGCCTTGGATTGGTCCAGATGTACAAGACTTAACAAAAGAGTTGCATGAAGAAAAAGGCTATACAACTTTTGTTTATACACCAGTTGGCTTTGTTGCAGAACACTTAGAGGTTCTTTACGACAATGACTATGAGTGTAAGGTTGTTTGTGACGAAATAGGCGCTACCTATGTTCGTCCGGAAATGCCAAATGCACAGCCTCAGTTCATAGATGCGATGGCAGATGTAGTGATGAAACATCTAAAAGGATAAACTTTTAAGCACTTATGATTTTATTTATAAAATCGTAGGTGCTTTTATTATGATTTTTACAAAATAACTTTTCACAAAATAGTTGAAAAAATAGGCAACTACGTCGGTTTTCGAATGGTATTTAGTATATGATTGATTTAAAGCTTGAATCTGGAATAAAAGAAAAATACATGAAGAAGACATTAGAGTTAGGAGGAAGGGAACAAATGAAGGCAAAGTTATTAGCGACATTGACAATAACAGGACTAATAATGGGAGCATGTGGTACCGAAGAAGAGGAAACCCATTCCGACCATCAAAATGAAATGATGCAAGAAGTTATAGTGGAAATACAAACAGCTAAGGAATTACCGGTAGGAGAAGAAGTAATTCTTTCTGCAAGAGTGACACAAGGAGAAGAAGCCGTTAATGACGCTGACCATGTAGAATTTGAGGTATGGGAATCAGGTCTAAGAGATGACAGTGTAAAGATTGATGGGGTTCTCACAGAGGACGGCGTATATGAAGCCCCTTTTACTTTCGAGCATGATGGAGTTTACTATATGTTCGCTCACACAACTGCTAGGGACCTTCACGTAATGCCAAAGCAAGAGTTAATAGTAGGAAACCCCGATATGGAAAAGGTTCTACCAGACGATAGTGACAACTCCATGAAAAACCACGGGAAATAATCCGGCATAAAAATGACTAGCTAACCTTATTGGTAATCTAGTCATTTTTTTGTTCCCTATCATTGCTTCTGCCACCTGACTGAGAGTAACCATGACTCAATGAGAATAAAGTAGTGCTATCCGAGAGTAACGCCCAACCGCTTCCATGCCGATAAAGGCCATGCCCTTCCCACCATTCTAACCGAGAATAAACCAGGGCTAACCGAGAATAAATCCCCTCCGAACGAGAGTAAAGCGGCCCAACGAGAGTAAACGGTTCCTATCCGAGAGTAACTTCCCTCTGAGTGAGAGTAACCATCTCCTCATCGAGAATAAAGTAGTGCTATCCGAGAGTAATGCCCAACCGCTTCCATGCCGACAAAGGCCATGCCCCTCCCACCATTCTAACCGAGAATAAACCAGGGCTAACCGAGAATAATTCCCCTTCGAACGAGAGTAAATCGGCCCAACGAGAGTAAACGGTTCCTATCCAAGAGTAACTTCCCTCTGAGTGAGAGTAACCATGATCCAACTGAGAGTAAATCTCCCCCGAACGAGAGTAAACCGCTAAAAAATAAAATCTGCAACTTTTAAAAAGTATAAAAATAGATAGGTCGCCTATCCTACTGAAGATAATGTGGTTAACTTATGAACCAAAGTAAAAAGAAGGGAAGGAGTGGACCGAGCCTTACATTAACTAATACAGATTCACCGATCTTGTTAGGGGATGTACGCGCAAATGAAAAAAGCCAACTAGGAAGGGGAATTAACTAGTTGGCGTGTTAAACGATTATAGGGAATTGCATGTATCGCAGTGATTACCATAGCATTCGTGCTGCTCTTCGATCTTTTCTCCACATTTAGCACATTTCTTTTCAGGCAGGTTTCGGAAAAATTCTAGTACGTTTTCTAACATAATAGGCCACCTCCATCTGTTATATAACTGTATTTGTTATTTGTATTGTATTATAACACAGATTATTTTGTCAACACATTTTCACATTTTTTGTTAAAATGGTCATAAAGGAGTGAAGTACATGTATTTTATAAATAATAAAGGAATAACTGACCCGCGTATTAACTTGGCAATTGAGGAATATGCTCTCAATACAATGGATATTGAAAAGGACTCTTTCTTACTTTTCTACATAAACCAGCCGTCTATCATCATTGGTCGAAATCAAAATACGATTGAAGAAATCAACACAGATTACGTAGAGAAAAATGGAATAATTCCCGTGCGGAGACTTTCAGGCGGTGGAGCAGTATATCACGATTTAGGAAACTTAAATTTTAGTTTCATAACAAAGGATGATGGAGATAGCTTCCGAAACTTCAAGAAATTCACCCAGCCTGTAGTAGATGCCTTAGCAAAGTTGGGTGTTAAAGCTGAGCTTTCCGGGAGAAATGATATTTTAGCTGAAGGGAAGAAAATATCCGGGAATGCACAATTCACAACAAAGGGAAGAATGTTTAGTCACGGAACATTAATGTTTGATACTGAAATTGACGCAGTTGTATCTGCTTTAAAGGTAAGTAAAGAAAAGATTGAGTCGAAGGGTATTAAATCTATTCGAAGCCGTGTAGCAAACATTGTTGATTTTCTTGAGGAGCCAATGACGATTGAAGAGTTCCGTCAAGAAATCTTAAACTCCATTTTTGGTGGAGCAGAAAACGTGAAGTATTGGGAGCTGACAGAGGAAGATTGGAAGAACATTCATAAGCTCTCAGAAGAACGTTATCAGACTTGGGAATGGAATTTTGGGAAATCACCAAGATTTAATATCCGTCATTCTCATCGCTTCCCCACTGGATCAGTAGATGTTCGCTTAGAAGTGAACAAGGGAGTAATTGAAGAAGTAAAATTCTTTGGTGATTTCTTTGGAGTTGGTGAGGTTGAGGAAGTCGAAGTATTGCTTGTAGGTAAGAACTATAGCAGAAATGCGATTGAACAAGCTTTGGAAACAGTAGACGTTCCTAAATACTTTGGAGGAATATCTAAAGAAGAGCTTATCGGATTAATTTACTAAGATTCAAAACAAATTAGATGAAGCACTTGTGATTCAAAATTCTTATTTGAATCACAAGTGCTTTTCTGCTTTCGGTGTTAGATTTTCTATACCTTAGAGTTTTCGATAGTTCAAACAAGCAGGGTACCATTAGTGTCCTGTTACTTGCTTGTTGGGCAGTTTATAGGCTTTAGCGTTTTCCTTATTCATTTCACCAATTCCCGCTTTTTGCCCCTTATGCATTCTCACCCAGTTAACATAGCCATTGATGGAATTAATCAAGAATAAGTCTACATGACCATCATGGACCAATCGTTTCCGACAGATTGGATAAGTGTTATAAACCATAACAGAATCATCGATAAACGTTCACAGCTATCAATAAATTCCATTGCTCCGCAAAACGTTTCAACATGAGGATCTGTGCGATGACAGATAATACGACAGCAGCAGAGTCTATACGAACCTGCTGACCACCCATGGCGTTAAAGAAGAAGGCATATAGAATGCTGCCTAAGGTGGTAATGCTTATTACAACCACGCTGTCTATTCGCATGTCTAAAAACCAAAACAAAAAATGTTTAAAATATATTAAAGATGAATTTAGCTGGAAAAAATATAATGCTATTATTTACCTATATCATTTAGGTAGATAAAGGTAAAATAATATAAGAACATAATGGAGAAATAAGCATGAAAGAATCATTTTTTGTTATGATGAAATAGAACGAATGCTTTTTTAGGAGGATAACGGTGACTACACATAAAGTATTAGTAGTAGAAGATGATCGTAAAATAGCATCACTCTTAGCAGAAACCTTGCGTAAATATCATTACGACGTTTGTACAATAAAAGATTTTGACAATATCATTGAAGAATTTAAAGAATATGATCCGCACATTGTGTTATTAGATGTAAATTTACCTTCCTATGACGGTTACTATTGGTGTCGTCAGCTGAGACAATATACGACTTGCCCAATTATCTTTGTTTCTGCTAGGTCCGGTGAGATGGATCAAGTATTTGCGCTCGAAAATGGTGGCGATGACTTTATCACTAAGCCTTTTCACTATGAAATTGTGTTAGCTAAGATTAAAAGTCATCTACGAAGAAGCTATGGAGAGTATGCCGCTAAACATGAGGAAAGAGTTGTTAGGACTGGAAAGCTGGAATTATTTTTAGAAAGAATGGAACTACATATAAGAGAAATTCAAATTCCCTTGCAAAAGAAAGAAAATACGATATTAGAGCTATTATTAAGAAATTACCCTAAGGTGGTCACAAGGGAGCAACTTTTGGAGGAGCTTTGGGATGACCAATCCTTTGTTGATGAAAATACCTTGAATGTGAATATGACGCGTGTTCGTAAAAAGCTAGCGGATTATAAAGTGACATCGACGATTGAAACCGTTAGAGGAGCAGGCTATCGTTTAAACCTAAGCTCGGAGGATGCGTAATGATACGTTTATTTTTAAAGGAGCATGTAATTTTTATTGTGTTCCAATTGTTTGTCGTCTTGTTTGTAATGCTACTGTATTGGCTGGATGGATTCCGAAATCTTGATACAGCAATATATTCAATTGTCATCAGCTTAATTTTAACATTGACGTTCCTGACTACTTTATTTTTAAAGAAAGCAGCATTTTATAAAAAAATCCTTTCTGTTCCGACCAAAGTGGAAGGAATTCTACAAAGAGAGGCACATTCGCCAGAAATAAGACAAATCGAAGTATATCTAGAGCATCTGTACAGACTGTATCAAAAAGAGCTCCAGCTTTTATATGCTAGTCAAAACAGACATCTTCAATTCATGAATAACTGGGTCCATCAAATGAAAACACCAATATCTGTACTAGAGCTAATGGCTCAAAATAATGAGCAGGTAGACGCTAAAAGCCTCTTGGAGGAAACAGATCGCTTGAAGAGAGGGCTTGATGCGGTTTTGATGAACGCAAGATTAGATACCTTTGAAGAAGATATGCAAATAGATCAGGTAGATTTAAAAGAATTGGTTACAGAAACCGTATCAAAGAATAAGCGATTGTTTATTGGGAATCGTATATATCCCTCTATCACGATAGAAGAGGGAAGTATGATTACAACCGATGCCAAATGGATGAGTTTGATCATTACTCAATTTATTACGAATGCGGTCAAGTATACCTTAGAGGAAAATAAAAGAATTTATTTCCATGCAGAAAGAGAGGAAGATTCTATCTTATTCTCCGTAAGAGATGAAGGGATGGGAATCCCTGCTGCGGATATAAAGCGTGTGACAAAAGCCTTTTTTACCGGTGAGAACGGAAGAAAAGTAGGAGAGTCCACTGGAATAGGACTATATCTTGCGCAAGAGGTATGTAGTCGATTGGGTCATGAGCTGACAATTGTATCCACTGTTGGAAAGGGTACAACTATCTCGATACGCTTTCAGCAACAAGAATCAAACAAGAGAGGTGATCAAGATGTCGATACTGATGCTTGAGGATATAACAAGAGTTTATGAAGGAAAAGTGGCGCATCTAGGATTAGATCAGCTTAGCTTTGAAGTAGAAAAGGGAGAGTTTATAGCGGTTATGGGTCCTTCCGGAAGTGGAAAAACAACGCTCCTGAATATTATTTCTACCATCGACCGACCTACCTCTGGAGATATTCTAATCAATGGCACAAATCCATTGAAGCTAGGTAAAGACGAGCTGTCCATTTTTCGAAGAAGACAGCTTGGTTTTGTATTTCAGGATTTTAATTTGCTTCCAGCACTTACGGTGGAAGAAAATATGATACTTCCCTTAACACTAGATAGAAGACCTGTGGAAGAAATGAAGAAAGAAGTACAAATGGTTGCAGAACGATTAAACTTACAAGGCATTTTAGAGAATAGACCCTCTGAAATTTCTGGAGGCCAAGCTCAGAGAACAGCGATTGGACGAGCCTTGATTCATCGACCAGCAATCATTCTTGCAGATGAGCCTACTGGTAACTTGGATTCAAAATCTTCAAGGGATGTATTGGAGCTATTAAGTAAAATTAATAAAGAAGAGAAGACGACTATTATTATGGTAACTCATGATCCGATAGCAGCTAGTTATTGTGATCGTGTCCTTTTTATCAAGGATGGTCAGTATTTTAATGAAATATATAAGGATGACCGCAGACAAACCTTTTTTCAACGAATTTTAAATGTGTTATCTCTCTTAGGTGGAAATGTAAATGACCTTTCAACAATTCGCTTATAACAATGTCATAAGAAATAGCCGTGTGTATTTTGCATTTTTCCTTGCAAGTAGTTTCTCGGTGATGGTGTTTTTTGTGTATTCCATGCTGATGTTTCACCCGAAGATAGAGGACCAATTTTTACGAGATATCGCCTTCGGTGGGATGCTAATGGCAGAAATTGTCCTTGGTATATTTACACTTTTCTTTTTGTTTTATTCCATGAACGCATTTATACAAGCCAGATCACAAGAATTTGGGATATTGCTTAACTTAGGGATGGAGAAAAGACAGCTATATCGTCTCATTTTTTTAGAAACGATGTTGTTAGGGTTTATATCTATTGCGGTAGGAATCTTTTTTGGTTATGCATTTTCTAAATTCTTTTTTATGATTATCCGAGAAATGTTCCTACTAGATAGTCTCCCTCTCTATTTTTCGTGGAAGCCCTTTACTCTCACCATTATCGTGTTCTTGTTTTTATTTATAACTATATCCTTTAGTAGTGTTATGTTCCTTGGAAAAACAGATATCATTCGGTTGATAAGAGGCTATGGAAAAAATAATGACCGAGCTGATTATAAAAAGTGGAGGGCAGCGTTAGGTCTGCTTCTCATCGTGAGCGCCTATGCATTAGTTATTTATTCAACCTTTTCTATGCATTGGTATGTTACTTTCATCATTATTTTCCTGGCATTGATTGGTACCTATTTCTTTTATACAGACAGTATCCTTTTCTTGTTATCTCGTCTTCGAAACAGTAAGAAGCATTATTGGAAGCCCTTCCGACTGATCGCCTTTGCCGAAACCCCAATAAAAGTAAAAGACAATGCACAAATGTTTTTTGTTGTAACCATCGTTTCGACAGTTGCATTCTTATCAGTGGGAGTGGTGACATCCTTTACTTCTTTTACTGCTCAGTATCGAGAAATGAATCCTATTAGTATATTTTATGCAAGTGAATGGGACAATCCTTATGAGGAGGAGCATATTACAAAACTTTCCCAAGAGCTACAGGCAGAGGGACTTTCATATGACCTTATCACGTTTCAGGTATTAAAGCAGACATCATCTAACTCGAATGAAGTGAAAAATATTGTGAAGGAATCAGAGATAAACAGCTTAGCCGTGGCATTAAACTTACCGATGATTAATCTAATACCTGGTGAGGCTCTTTCCATCCCAATAGATGAAGACGAGACTGACTTTCGTTATGAAGAAGGTCAGCAAACAGTTTTAGAAGAGAGCAACATCCCTTTGCAAGTCATTGGAACCTATGATGAGGCCATCTTCCCTGCAATAGCTCTAGAGGAGGGTGCCTTTATTATAAGCGATGAGGACTATGCACTTATAACGGAGCCGCTAGAAGGTTTAAGAATGGAATCGTCCATGACGAAATTCTATGCGTTCCATGTGTCTGAGTGGCTACGAACGAGGGATATTGGGGTAGAGCTAGACCAAGTAATGAGTGAGAGTATTGTGTCTGGTAAGAACAATAACTCCTTTTATTTTTCTAACCCTGGTTTAAATTATTCCATTATCCGAGCAACCTTTTCCTTGCTGCTATTCACTGGGCTCCTCGTAGCGGCTGTATTAATCCTAGCAGCAGGAAGCTTTGTTTACTTCAAGCTATATACAGACTTAGAACGAGACAAACGGCAATACGATGTGCTCAAAAGAATGGGTATTACGAATAAAGAGTTAAAAAAGATTGTCAATCGTCAGCTTGTCCCTCAATTCTTTTTACCTTGGGGCTTGGCAACACTGCACAGCACCTTCTCCTTTATCTTCCTACAAGCGTTTTGGGTGGATCTAGCTGCAGTGTCGATTGTGACTGAAATGCTCCTTGTATTAGTAGCCTTTACCATCATAGAGCTAGTATATTTCTTTTTAATACGTTGGAGATATCTAGCGCATATTCAATAACTCTGTTTACAAGGCTGACATTAGTTGTCAGGAGTAATCTGCCATGTGACTGGGACATAACTGATTCATTGGTTATAAAATTTCCTCTTACTATACTAGGATGCCGGCTTGTTCTAGGGAGGAAAAACTAAAAACGTCACTTCGTGTGACAACGTCTTCCAGATCGACATCCTGTTGATTTCTATGGAAAGTGAACGGCACAGTGGAGAACTCTGAGGCAAAAAAATAGACAGAAGCAAGATTGGACAAACCCCATTCCTTTCTTGATAAGTTTGATTCTTTTTGGAATTTATTGATCCAAATTTACTATTAGTAGGAATCACTATTGGTTCGGAGCAACGTCGGCGACTCCTGTGGGAACAGCAAATTTATTTGCGACGAAAGCGGAGCGCCAGGAGCACCGACTGGCTAATTAAGGAAGGAAAACTAAAAGCGTCACATCCTGTGACAACGTTTTCCTGACCAACATCCTGTTGGCCTCAATCCGTGCCCACGGAAAGCGTCCGACGCAGCGGAGAACCATGAGAGATTAAATAGGAAGCCCTTATGATTCAGAGCATCTTATAGAATCATAAGGGTTTTCATTTTATTTATCCCGGCAACTTCCATTTCTAGGCGCGTTCTTCAGCCGGCCCCTATACCCAATTTTTATTGAATTGTCAAAACTTTTCCTATATAATTATATTGGGGATAAAATGAATGACCATTCATTCAAATTTAGAGGGGAGTTATTATTATGTTAGCGACAAAAGTTCAACAAAGGGCTTCCATAAATCCTGATAAGATTGCTTATCATTTTATGGGAAAAGATACTACATATGCAGAGTTCAATCAGTCAGTCGAGCAATTTGCAACAGCTCTTTCTTCTCAGGGGATTAAAAAAGGAGATAATGTAGCATTCTTGTTAGGAAATTCACCACATTTCTTAATTTCACTCTACGCAACTATGCGTATTGGGGCAACCGCTGTACCAATTAATCCAATCTATGCGCCAGATGAAATCAGCTATATTGTGAAAAATAGTGAGGCAAAGGCAATAATTGCTCTAGATGCTTTTATTCCGCTTGTCCAAAAGGCAGCAGGTATGTTTACGTCGGTTGAAAGCTATATAATCTGTGAAACGGACCCTTCAACACCAGAAAAGCTAGCTGCATTGCCTAATGAAATAAAAGCAAAGGTAAAATCCTTTACCTATCTTCTAAGCACTACAATGGCGAATGTATCGGAAGTAGAAATTCTTCCAGATGATACTGCTGTAATTTTATATACTTCTGGTACAACCGGACACCCAAAAGGTGCAATGCTCACTTTTCAAAATATCTATTCCAATGCGAGAGATGTTGCAGAGTATTTACAGTTCGATACTGAGGATAGGATTATTGCTACTCTACCTGTATTCCATGTTTTCGCTTTAACGGTTGTGGTAAATGCTCCTCTTCTTACTGGAGCTACTATCCTGCTGGTTCCAAAGTTTAGTCCACAGGACGTATTTAGAGTTGCGAAAGAACATAAGGCGACTGTTTTCGCAGGAGTTCCAACCATGTTTAATTTCCTATACCAATACCCAGATGGGAATGTGGAAGACTTTGCAAATATTCGATTAGCAATCTCTGGTGGGTCATCTCTACCGATTGCTTTGCTTCATAACTTCGAAGATAAATTTAATGTGCGCATTTCTGAAGGGTATGGTCTTTCAGAAGCTTCCCCTGTTACATGCTTTAATCCAATTGACCGAGAAAGAAAACCTGGCTCTATCGGGATGTCGATTGTGAACGTGGAAAATAAGGTTGTAAATGAGCTAGGGGAAGAAGTGCCAGTAGGGGAAGTAGGAGAGCTTATCGTAAGAGGGCCGAATGTGATGAAGGGTTACTACAACATGCCTGAAGAAACACAGCATACAATTCGTGACGGCTGGCTTTATACAGGAGACCTTGCTCGAAAGGATGAAGAGGGATATTTCTATATTGTAGACCGCAAGAAGGATATGATTATCGTTGGAGGCTATAATGTGTATCCACGTGAAGTGGAAGAAGTATTATTTGCACATCCAGGTATCGTTGAGGCCGCAGTAATCGGAGTACCTGACCCAAACTTTGGAGAAGAAGTTCTAGCGTTTATTGTGAAAAAAGATGCTAGCCTAACAGAAGAACAATTAAAGGAATTTTGCGCTGAAAAGCTAGCAAAATATAAAGTGCCTAAGAGCTTTGAATTTTTAGAGGAGCTTCCAAAAAATACGACAGGAAAAATCCTCCGTCGTTCTTTAAAAGCACAGCATGTATAAAGAGATCCAAGGCTAAAGGAATAGATGGTTTAGGAACAGCCGAATGATGCTGGGACAAAACTGTTCCTTTCTTGATAGGTTCTATTCTTTTTGAAATTTATTGATAAAATTTTATTTTTAGTAGGTAACAATGATTGGTTCGTAGCAGCGTCGGCGACTCCAACAGGATGAAGGAGACAGGTAAGACATGGCAACGGCACGCGTAGCGTTCGGCTATGGCTTACTTTAAGGAAGGAAAACTAAAAACGTGACATCGTGTGACAACGTTTTCCTGACCAACATCCTGTTGGCCTCCGACGCAGCGGAGAACCTAGTGGATCAAAATTTTAACGGAAGAAGGCGTTTGTACAAACTGCATTCATTTTCTTGATAAGTTTGATTCTTACTGGAATTTATTGATCAAATTTACTTATAGGTAGGAATTACTATTGGTTCGGAGCAGCGTCGGCGACTCCAGTGGGAACAGCAAATTTATTTGCGACGAAAGCGGAGCGACAGGAGCACCGAGGGAGAGACAATGGCTCGAGCCGTGCTCACGGAAAGCGTCCGACGCAGCGGAGAACCTAAAAGTAAAGAGTAAGAAAGTACTTACGATTCTTATTAAAGAATTATAAGTGCTTTTTTGTTTTGTCCCAGCCTCATATCCTCAGAAAACAAATAAGAAGTTATCAACTATTTTTCTCAGAAAAAAGGAAATAGATTTCGTGTGTCGAAATAGTTAGTACACTATAGAGAAAAGAGAGGGAACGAGAATGTCTAAACGTAAGTTAGAAGCAAGGGATTTATTTAACCTTCAATCAGTTACCAATCCAGTATTTTCACCTGATGGGGAAAAGGCAGTTTTTATTAGAACCGAAATGAACGAAGAGGATAATAAGTATTATTCCTATTTATACTATATTGATTTACAGACTAACACAGTTTCAAAATGGACCCACAACAAAGAGCGAGTTTCTTCTCCGAAATGGTCTAAGGATGGATCCTACATAGCGTTTTTATCTAATCGAAAGGAAAAGAATCAGCTCTTTTTAATACCTGCAGCTGGAGGAGAGGCAAGGCAGCTGACTGAATTAGAAGAAGGGGTTTCTAGCTTTCAATGGTCTCCATGTAATAAAAAGATATGGTTTAATGCTCCTTTAAAGAAAGGGAAAAGCTGGTCTGATGAACCGGAAAAAGACGAAAAAAAGCAGCCTGAGGCATATGTGGTAGATAAAATGAAATATCATGCAGATGGAGTAGGATTGCTTCCTCAGGACAGCTATAGACAGATAGGCTATGTAGAAATAGAAAGCAAGGAAATTACGCAATTTACAGAAGGAGATTTCCAATACAGTCTCCAAGTAATTTCCCACGATGGAAAAAAACTAGTGATGGGTGTTAATCGTGAAGAAAATCAAGATTTTTCTTTTAAACAGCTTTTATTGCTAGTAGATATTCATACAAAAGAGGAAATTACGATAAAGGACGAGGAAGGCTATTTTGGAGATGCAGCGTTTTCCTTTGATGATCAATATATAGCATTCGCTGGGGCGAATAGAGCTTTCCAAAATGCGACACATACAGGGGTTTATGTGTTTGATACGAAAAATTCAACAACGATTAAGCTGACAGAAGGACTAGATGCTCCGGTAGGAGATTATACAGCAAGTGACCTCCAGCAAGGGGCAAGTGCACCGAGCGTAATTTGGACCAAGGACAATCATTTATATTTTCAATTGTCCACAATGGGAGACGTTCGTTTATACTTCGCAACATTAGAAGGAGAAATATATCCAGCTTCTCCGGAAAATGAGCATGTATATGGGTATGACATAGATCCAGCGGGGAAATTCTCAATTGCAACAATAAGCACCCCAATATTTCCCGGGGAATTATTTCAGCTAAATTTGTCGACTGGTGAGCGCAAACAGTTAACTACTTTTAATGAAGATTATTTGAAAGAGGTAGAGCTTGTAGAACCAGAAGCAATTGTCTTTAAAGGAGTAAAAGAATGGGATGTCCATGGCTGGTTAATGAAGCCTGCAGGTTTTGTAGAAGGAGAAAAGTATCCACTAGTGGTAGAAATACATGGCGGTCCCCATGCGATGTATGGGAATACTTTCTTCCATGAATTGCAGCTGCTTGCAGCACAAGGCTATGGAGTCCTCTATGTAAACCCAAGAGGAAGTCATTCTTATAGCCAAGAGTTTGTAGATGCTGTTCGCGGAGATTATGGTGGTGGAGATTATGAGGATATTATGGCAGGAGTAGATTATGCTCTTTCTACCTATGATTGGATTGACCAAGGACGCTTAGGAGTTACTGGTGGAAGCTATGGAGGCTTTATGACGAACTGGATTGTTGGTCATACGAACCGTTTTAAAGCAGCAGTTACACAACGCTCCATTTCAAACTGGATAAGCTTCTATGGAGTTTCAGATATTGGCTATTACTTCACACCATGGCAAATAGGAACCGATATGACAGACATCGACGCACTATGGGATGCTTCACCCTTAAAATATGCTGCAAATGTAGAAACGCCTTTATTGATTCTACACAGCGAAAACGACTACCGCTGTCCAATCGAACAAGCACAGCAGTTATATATTACGTTAAAGGCAATGGGGAAAGAGGTTGGCTTTGTAAGATTTCCTCAAGCAGATCACAATCTCTCACGAGTAGGATTACCAAATCTTCGCCAAACCCGTTTGGAGCAGATAACAGGTTGGTTTGAAAAATTTCTATAAAGCTACTAACATAATAAGCCCCTCCGATTTATTTACGAATCGGAAGGGCTTTTTTACTATTTTCTCTTATGATAACCGTTTCGATAATAAAAGAATACTAACCCTATTATCCAAATAGGTCCCACAATTAAAGCTATTCTGGTATCTGGAAAGTAAGCCATTAATCCAAGTACTAATACTAAAAAGGCAAGCGCTAGATATGATCCTAATGGGAAAAATAATGCCTTGTAGGAAAGCCTTGATACTTCTCCTTTAGTCAAGCTTTTTCGGAATTTCAAATGAGATATTAAGATAATACCCCAGGTCCACACTGCTCCAAATGTAGAAATACTCGTTACCCATATAAACACTTTTTCAGGGACTAAATAGTTTAAAACTACTCCTATAAGAAGCAGCAAAGCGGAAAAGACAATTGCTTTTGATGGAACGCCTGTACGGCTAATTTTCCGAAAGGAAGCAGGTGCCTGCTTTTGATCGGCTAAATTAAATAACATTCTGCCAGTACTGAAAATACCACTATTACAGCTTGATAAAGCAGCGGTAAGTACAACAAAATTAATAATTCCAGCAGCTGGTCCGATGCCGATTTTTTCAAACATTAATACAAAGGGACTTCCATTACTTCCAATTTCGTTCCATGGATAGATGGACATGATGACAAATAGTGCTCCCACATAAAACAAAAGAATACGCCAGAACACGGTATCTATTGCGCGTGGAATGACTTTTTTAGGGTTTTTCGCTTCTCCAGCTGTCACACCAATCATTTCAACACCTAAATAAGCAAACATAACCATTTGAAGCGACATGAGAACACCAGTTAAGCCGTTAGGGGCAAACCCTCCATTGCTCCATAAATTGCTGATCCCAACAGGGATACCACCGTTTCCTATACCGAAAAGAATGACGCCTAATCCAACAACAATCATTGCGATTATTGCAACAATCTTAATGAGAGCAAACCAAAACTCAAATTCACCATATGCCTTAACGGCAATTAAATTGACTAATGTCATAATAATTAATGCAGCCAATGCCCAAATCCAAGGAGCTGTATCCGGGAACCACATTTTCATATAGACTCCTACGGCAGTGATTTCCGCCATACAAGTGACTACCCAAAGAAACCAATAATTCCATCCGGTTATGTATCCAGCAAGAGGACCTAAATAGTCTCTAGCATATCTACTGAATGAGCCTGAAACAGGATTATGTACAGCCATTTCACCTAGGGCACGCATAATGATAAATATTGCTAACCCCCCAATAATATAAGAGATGAGGATTGCAGGACCTGCTAACTGGATGGCTGTAGCAGAACCTAAAAATAATCCTACTCCAATTGCAGCTCCTAATGACATTAATGTGATATGTCGCTGCTCAAGACCTCGTTGTAGCTGCTGATTTCCACCCATTCATTTTGCTCTCCTTTATTATAGAATTTTTCACTAGTTCCCACTTTAACATATGAATGAAGGGGGGAGTAGCTACATTTGAAGTATATTATGATAAAATTATATGCATATTCTGGACAGAGAATGATGGTTTGTCTATCTTATTTTGTTAAGAGAAAGAGTGGGTACCAGATTTTATGACAGCAATATTAGAGATAAAACAAGTGGGGAAAAAAGGGTGGGAAACTAAGGAAGCTTCGAGACCTTACTTGTTCAAAAATATAACTTCGGACGTGTGCTCAAAAGATCGAATTGCTCTATTGGGTAAATCGGGGCAAGGAAAGAGCACTTTTTTACGTTGCTTATCTATTTTGGATATGTTTGATGATGGAAGTGTAATTTTGGATGGATCTTCATATAAACAAGTGCCTCCTCAGGAATGGAGGACAAGCATTGTATATGTGGCTCAGCAAAGTACCATGCTTCCAGGTACCATTGAAGATAATCTAAAAACAGTTAGTAGAATACATAATCGCCCTTTTGAAGAAGAACTGGCTAAAGAGTGGATGAACGAGCTGGGATTGGATGAGTTAGGTTGGAACAAGGATGCTAGTTTATTATCCGGTGGAGAAAAGCAAAGGCTTGCATTGATTCGTTCCTTGCTCTTACGGCCTCGTATATTATTACTAGACGAGGTAACAGCATCACTTGACCAACAAAGTAGGGATCAAGTGGAAAAGCTTTTATTAAAATTAAATAAGGAAGAAGGAGTTACTTATATCTGGGTCACTCATGATTGGGAGCAGGCTATAAGAATAAGTAACCGAGTATGGTATATGGAAAATGGAATGCTAATGAAGGATATCAGTACAGATGCATTTTTTCGTGAAATGAAGGTGACGGAGTGAGTTTCTTAGCCTTAAACTTTACTTTATTATTTGTTCTTATAACTATGCTAGTCTCTGTCTGGCAGAAGCTTGGCTTAGAAAAAGACATAGCAGTTGGCACAGTTCGATCGGCTGTTCAGCTTCTGGCGGTGGGATATATCCTGCATTTCATATTTGAATCACAGAATACACTTTTTATCATTGGTATTATTTCTATTATGATACTCGTAGCAGCACAGAATGCTGCTAAACGTGCAAAAGGCATGGAGGGGATATTTTGGAGAATAGTTCTTTCTATTGCTACGATGGAAATTCTAATGATGGGTCTACTGTTAGGTCTTCAAATTATTGAACCTACTCCACAATATATTATTCCGTTAAGTGGGATGACGATAGGGAATGCCATGGTTGCCTGTGGTCTGTACTTAACACAGCTTAAGAGAGAGTCTGAAACAGCACGAGGAGAAATCGAGACTCTTCTTTCGTTGGGGGCAACAGAAAGGCAGGCTGTGCAAGAGGTACTAAAGCGTTCCGTGAAATTCAGTATGATTCCAACAATAGATGCTATGAAAACAGTGGGACTAGTCCAGTTACCGGGAATGATGACGGGGATGATTATTGCCGGCGCGGATCCTATTGAAGCAGTTCGTTATCAAATCCTCATCATGTTTACGTTTACCAGCTCGTCGGCCATTACCAGCATGATATTAAGTCTATTATGCTATAAAAAGCTATTTACTAAGGATATGATATTGAAAAAGTGGTAGCATGGAAGAATGTGTTTACAAAAGTTTACCAATACGTGCGGTTTCTTATAGAATACTTGCGCAAGGTGTAGTGTTACGTGCGAAGCTAGATAGGTTACTTGCTATTTCAATGGCATTACTTGCGATACTTGCCTGTTTACTTGCGATCATCAACAAGTCTGTAAATTTTTAAGCTCCGAAGTACTGACTAAAGGGTCCGTCTGAAATTGACTTTCCAGACGGACCCTTTCCTATTAGTATCTTGTTTCTTTAAGTTTGATTCTCCAAGAGGCATCTGCCCCTGCCAGTCCTTTTTCTACAATTCCATTATTACCACAGAAACCTCTTTATTGTTCCCGCTCTCCAACTAGGAATGTAATTATCTTAATATTATAAAATTCTGAAAATAGTAAAAATGCACTATATGGAAATTTGTGTAAGACAAATATAATGAATAAAAAGATGGTAAGGGGATGGTATGCGGATGGCAGAAACAGAAAAGATTACGATAAACATGAATGTGGTAGAGCTAGGAAAAGTAGATTTATTAGTGGAACAAGGGTTTTACTCCAATCGAACAGACTTTATAAAGGCTTCTATTAGGAGTCAGCTTTCTACGCATAGTCAGGTGATAGAGCAGGTTGTTAATTTAAAATCCTTTGTTATGGGAGTAAGTGTGTTCTCAAAAAGTGACCTTGAAAAATTAGCTGCATCCAATAAAAAAGTATCTATTAAAGTAATTGGAATGCTTGTTTTAAGTGAGGATATAGATGAGGAGCTAGCTAAGCAGACGATTAACTCTATAAAAGTCTTAGGAGTATTTAGAGCATCTCCAAGAATTAAGTCTCTTTTTGTAGAATAAAGCTATAAAAAAGGCTTGCCAAAATCATGACGTTGGCACACGATGTGCCGTTTTTAGTTTTCCATCTTGTTTCGGATGCTTCCGAAACAATGTGATTTTCCGCACGGTGCTCCGGTATCCTCGTGGAAAGCGTCCGACGTAGAAGAGAACCTTAGGAGACCAAAAAACGAAAGCGTTTATGATTCTTATCAAATGAAATCATAAGCGCTTTCCGTTTGGTTTAACCTCTACTGCCTATAAAAGTAAAAGCCTAATAAATATCGCTATAAGTCCAATCCCTAAATACATCCACATTTTAATCGTTTGTGTTTTTCGCTCTTTTCTCCGTCGATCTTCCTTTAAAATAGGATACTCCTTTTCCAGGTTTCGAATAAAACCTTCCTCCTTTGATTTTTCCGATTATTTACAATTATAACAAAAATGGTTTATGATATACATATAAAAGGAGGCTAATAATGGAGAAAAAGCTTACTATACTATTTACCTCGTTAGGGACAATATTTCTTATTGCCGCCTGGTTGTTTAACTTAGGTTTCTTGGGAACAATCCCAAATAGCATTGTTTTGCTATCAGTACTTAATGGGCTAAGCATTTTATTCTTCCTGACTGCGCTTCTATATTGTAAGAAAAATGGGTTTAGAACGGCTGTATTAGGTGTTTTTTATCTACTAACTATGTTATTTCCCTTATTATCTCTGACTTTTAAACCGACAGCATCAAACCTTTTAAATTTGATATCTTTCTTTGTTATATGTATTTCTGCTCTAATTTTAGTAGTAAGACAGAAAGGGATAGATAGAACCAATTGGTACAGAGGAGGATATCCACGATATGTTGCCGTCTATGTTATAGCTTTTATTAGCTCAGCTTTCTATAGACCACTATTATCTTTAGCTTTGTTAATTATTATATTGTGGATGGTTACTAGATACTTAGAAATTGACGAGGACCACATTATATACGAGCTAGAGCTATTCAATATTGTGATCTATTCTCGTAGATATTCTTTGGAGGATATAAAAGAACTGAAATTTATGAGAGCGGGCTGGATGGACCAAGCAGCTATTTTAAAGCTACATAAGGGAATGGACATTAAGCTTTATTACTTTAAGCCAGAGAATATATATTCACACTTATACCAGTTTGGGTTGGATAACGATGTGAAGATAAATAGAACAAAGGATTATGAAATGCTGGAAACCAGAAGAAAGAGGAAAGAAAAGGAAATGGGTTTACAATAGAGTAGATACCGCTTCTTCCTATATAATAAGTAGTAGTAAAGGAAGAAAGGAATCTATTTATGCAACTTGTTTTAACATTTACAATTCTCATCATTAGTATCATCTTATTTATCACGAATAAAGTGAGGGCTGACCTTGTTGCACTTGGCGCACTTTTAGCCTTTGTTATCTCCGGGATTTTGGAGACCGAGGAAGCTTTAGCGGGTTTTTCTAACTCCGTAGTGATTATGATAGCTGGGCTATTTGTGGTGGGTGCCGGTATTGTGAGAACCGGGCTTGCGAAATCAGCAGGTAATCTACTACTTAAATGGTCTGGAGATAGTGAAGGAAAGCTTTTTATCCTGTTACTTGTTATTACTGGTAGTGTTGGTGCGTTCATGAGTAATACGGGGACTGTTGCCCTTATGCTGCCGATCGTAATAAGTGTTGCACTAAGTATTAAAAGTAGTCCCTCCAATTATTTAATACCACTTTCATACATAAGTAGCTTATCAGGTCTATTAACCTTGATTGCCACACCAGCAAACCTAATTGTTAGTCAGGTGCTTGTAGATAATGGTTATGAAAAACTTGGATTTTTTGAAATCACACCTGTAGGAATAATTGCAATCCTGACAGGTATTTTATATTTTGCAATTGCTCGGAAATGGGTTTTGCCAAAAACGAAAAACAAAAATACAGTTAAGGTAGGTAACAAGCTATCTCCTCAACAGCTAGCAAACGAATATAAGTTAAAGGGAAGCCTACACCTAGCCACTGTTCCTTCTGGATCTTTAATGATTGGGAAGAGACTAGCTGATATGAAGCTTCCTGCCAAATATCATCTAGCTATATTAAAAATCGAAAGATGTTCAAAGGAAGGGCTGAATATTCTTCCAATCACTTATGAACAAATGGCTGGACCATCAAGCACTGTGCACGAAAAAGATAAACTTTATATTCAGGGGCCTGCAGAAGAAGTAGCTAGGTTCATCAATGACTATCAGCTGGAAAGATCGGAAGAAGAAAATCCAGTAGCCGATGCACTTGTATCTAAGCAACTAGGAATAGCGGAGGTTTTATTAACTCCTCATTCGAGCCTCATTAATGAAACGGTAGCAGGGATTGGCTTCCGTGAAAAATATAACTTAAATATTTTGGGAATCAACCGCAAAGGGGAATATATCCTCTATGATATGGGTGACGTAAAGCTGCGGTTTGGGGATGCCATTCTTGTCCAAGGGGAATGGGATGAGATAGAGCTTTTATCCAAATCTGTTCAAGACGTCGTAGTTGTAGGGCAGCCAAAGGAGCATGCGGGTATGGCCGCTGCAAGTGGAAAGGCCCCTATTGCTGGTGGCATCATGCTTTTAATGATCGTCCTCATGGTGTTAGAGATCTTCCCAGCCGTGATCTCTGTTTTAATCGCAGCTGTTCTAATGGTCATCACGGGCTGCTTGCGGAATATGGATGATGCATATGGGAAAATGAACTGGGAAAGCTTGATTCTCATTGCTGCGATGCTACCAATGGCAACCGCACTTGAAAAAACAGGGGGAATGGTCATTCTCTCCGAAGGTATGATTGATATTTTAGGTGGCTTTGGGCCATATGGTGTTCTAGTAGGTATTTACTTAATCACTATGGTATTTGGACAATTTATTAGTAATACGGCTACTGCGGTTTTATTCGCACCTATTGCAATGAATGCTGCAATAAGTATAGGAGCAAACCCATATACGTTTTTAATTGCGATTGCCGTTTCTTCGAGTATGGCTTTTGCAACTCCAGTGGCGTCACCTACGAATGCGTTAGTGATGACAGCAGGAGGATATAAATTTATGGATTTTGTGAGAGCAGGTATTCCATTACAAATTGTCATGATGATTGTCATGCTGCTAATAATTCCAATATTTTTCCCAATCTAAATAAAAAGGGGGTAGAGAAATGATTATGCCAACGCATATAGTTGCTGCAGGGGCAATAGTAGTAAATGAAAAGGGACATTTACTCCTAGTGAAGACAGAGCATGGGGGCTGGGTCTATCCAGGAGGACAAATAGAGGTTGGAGAAAACATAATAGATGGACTAATTCGAGAGGTAAAAGAGGAAAGCGGAATTGATGTAACAGTAGATAAACTAATTGGTGTCTATTCGAATACAGCGATCTATAAATGGTACGATGGTGTTACAGATGTTCCGACTAAACTGATGATGGACTTTATTTGCACCCCAATAGGTGGTGTCCTCACCACCTCAGAAGAAACCTCTGAGGTGAGATGGGTACCAAAAGAAGAGGTATTGCAGATGGTTACAGCACCAGCCATCCGTACTCGCCTCGAAGCTTTTTACAAAAACGAGGGATATCCATCACTTACAAAGAATATGTGACATCCCCTGAATTCGAAATAAAAGTGGAAAGAACTATATAAATAGAAAAATCAAAGCCAAGGATTCTAATCCTTGGCTTTTTTATCGCTGTTTTTGGTTAATGTAACCAAAAACGGGAATAGAAAACTATAATTCTTTTATTCAGGTGATGAATATGATATAACTATTAATAGTTGCTTTTAATTCATAGTAAACAACTAGGAATAATACCCTTAATGAAAGAGGTTAAACAATGGGCAGAGAATTTGTAAACATTTTTGATGAATGGGCAGACTCTTATGATGCTTCTGTGACCGGTAATGACCCGGAATACAAAGATGTTTTTGAAGGATATGAGGCTATCTTAGACGAGGTTGTGAAAAGAGCTTCAGGAATCGTCGTGGAATTTGGCACTGGAACTGGCAACTTAACTGCTAAGCTTATAGCTGCTGGGAATGACGTGATCGGAATCGAGCCGAACGAAAAGATGAGAGAAATGACAGCAAAAAGGTTTCCAAACCATGAAATAATAGATGGAGATTTACTCCAATTTGATATACAAAACAAAGAAATCACCGCTTTTGCAAGCTCCTTTGTTTTTCACCATTTGACGGATGAAGAAAAAGGAGAGGCATTAAAGGTATACGCTAGCCTTTTACCGGCTGGTGGAAAAGTTGTATTTGCAGACACTGCTTTTATTACGGAGGATGCAAAGCAAGCGCAAATTAAGAAGGAAAGAGACCGTAGCTTTCACAATGTTGCGGATGATTTAGAGCGTGAATACTACACGACGATTCCCACTCTTACAGAATTGTTTGAAGAAGCAGGATTTCAAGCAAGCTTCTCGAAAATGAATGATTATGTATGGATTATGGATGCAACTAAAAAATAAGGAGCGACAAACCATGAAAAAAATGAATGTAGAAAGCTTTAATCTTGATCACACAAAAGTGGTAGCACCATTTGTACGCTTAGCTGGTAAAAAGAAAGGTATTCATGGAGACGAGATATATAAATATGACATCCGCTTCAAGCAACCAAACAAAGAGCATATGGAGATGCCAGGCTTACACTCCTTAGAACATTTAATGGCTGAAAATATACGTAACCATACGGACCAAGTAGTAGACTTAAGTCCAATGGGCTGCCAAACAGGCTTCTACCTATCCGTTATTAATCATGAAAGCTATGAGGAAATCTTAGAGATTTTAGAGAAGACATTAGAGGATGTATTACAAGCAACAGAAGTGCCAGCTTGTAATGAAGTGCAATGTGGCTGGGCGGCAAGCCATAGTTTAGAGGGGGCTAAGGAAATTGCTTCTCAAATGCTTGCAAAGAAAGATGAATGGCATGTCATTTATAACGAGGAAGCATAAATGAAAATTGTAAAAAGCGTGCAGGAGTTAGTAGGAAATACTCCAGTTATAGAGATTTCACATATAGAGATACCTAATAAATGCAGCATTTTTGCGAAGCTGGAGTATATGAATCCAGGAGGAAGTGTGAAGGACCGATTAGGTCTTTCTTTAATTGAGGATGCAGAAAGAACTGGAAAGCTTCTCCCAGACGGTACTATTATTGAACCCACAGCTGGTAATACCGGGATTGGTGTTGCGCTAGCAGCAATCGGGAAGGGTTATCAGGTTATTTTTGTTGTTCCTGAAAAATTTAGCTTGGAAAAACAAACCCTTATGCGCGCATTGGGTGCAAAGGTAATCAATACAGAAACGAGACTAGGGATGAAGGGTGCTATCGACAAGGCAAAAGAGTTAGTGGAAGAAATCTCGAATGCCTTTTCCCCCTCTCAGTTTTCGAATCAAGCGAATCCAGATACTTATATAAAGACATTAGGTCCCGAGCTATGGAACGATTTAGATGGAACCATTGATATTTTTGTCGCTGGTGCAGGATCGGGTGGTACGTTTATGGGAACATCCACTTATCTAAAGGCACAAAACCCTAAAATAAAAACAGTGATTGTGGAACCAGAGGGCTCCATCTTAAATGGCGGAGAGGCTGGCTCCCATGCGACAGAAGGAATTGGCATGGAATTTCTACCGACCTTTATGGATACGGCTTATTTTGATGCTATTCATACAGTAAGCGATAGAAATGCTTTTCATCAGTTAAGAAGGCTTTCGAAGGAAGAGGGACTTCTTGTTGGTAGCTCATCAGGGGCTGCTTTCTATGCCGCTTTAAAGGAAGCGGAGAGTGCAAAGGAAGGAAGTCATATCGTAACGATTTTTCCGGATTCCAGCGAGCGTTATTTAAGTCAGAAGGTATATGAGCTATTCAAGGAGGAATAAATACATGCGTGCAAAAACAAAGCTAATTCATGCTGGGATATTTGGCGATGAAGCAACAGGAGCAGTATCTACACCAATTTATCAGGTGAGCACTTACAAGCAAGAGGCAGTAGGTAAATTTAAAGGCTATGAATATTCTCGTACAGGAAATCCGACGCGTCATGCTTTAGAAGTATTAATCAGTGATTTAGAGGGCGGGATAGCAGGATTTGCCTTTGCATCAGGCATGGCAGCAACTAGCTCCATCATGATGATGTTTAGCAAGGGTGACCATGTCATTCTTACAGATGATGTGTATGGAGGAACATTCCGTGTCATTTCAAAGGTTTTAAACCGCTTTGGAATCGATTCTACATTTGTTGATACTGGAGATCTTGCAAACGTAGAGGCAGCAATCAAAGAAAATACAAAAGCCATTTTCTTAGAAACGCCTACTAATCCTTTATTGAAGGTAACAGACATAGAGGAGATTGCAAAGTTTGCAAAAGAAAAAGGTCTATTAACTATAGTGGACAATACATTTATGACTCCTTATTTACAGCAGCCGATTGCACTTGGAGCTGATATCGTGGTGCACAGCGCAACGAAATATTTAGGTGGTCATAGCGATGTAGTGGCAGGATTAGTTGTTGTTAATTCCGAGCAGCTTGCTGCGGATCTTCATTTCGTTCAGAACTCTGTAGGAGCAGTTCTAGGACCTCAGGATTCTTGGCTATTAATGAGAGGAATTAAAACGCTAGGTGTTCGTATGGAGGAGCATAACAGCAATGCGCAGCAGATAGCAGAGTTTTTAAATAACCATGCTGCAGTTTCCAAGGTATTCTATCCAGGACTTCCAACACACCCAGGTCATGAATTAATGAAGAAACAAACTTCAGGCTTTGGTGGAATGATTTCCTTTGATGTAGGAAGCGCTGAAAAAGCAGATGAGCTATTAGCAAAGCTTCACTATTTTACACTAGCAGAAAGTCTAGGTGCTGTGGAGAGCTTAATCTCTGTGCCTGCTAGAATGACTCACGCCTCTATTCCTGCAGAGCGTCGTGCAGAGCTTGGTATCACAGATGGTCTCGTACGAATTTCAGTAGGCATTGAGGATGTAGAAGATCTAATCGAGGATTTAAGTCAAGCATTGGCATAATAAAACAGGGTATTCAAAGAGGCTTCCTTTTTGAATACCTTTTTTATTTGGGATACATATCAATCCTTTCCATTCAATACTTTATGTTTCATCAAGGAGAACGAGGGAATTATATTAGAAAACTATTGAAAGGGAGTGGGTTACATATGACTAAAACAGCAATCATTACTGGCGGTGGCGGAGGGTTAGGACGAGCAACTGCCCTAAAACTAGCGGAAGCTGGTGTAAATATTACAATTGTAGACGTTTCGGAGGAACAAGGAAATGAGACAATCCGTTTAATAGAGGAGAAAGGCGCTAAAGGTCTCTTTATTAAAGCGGACGTAACCAAAGCGGAAGAGGTAAAGAAATATGTCGAGGAAACAAAGCAAACCTTTGGCTCAATCGATATGTTCTTTAATAATGCAGGAATTTCAGGTCCAGGGAAAAAGTTCTTGGATAATTCACTGCAGCAAATAGAGCTCGTTCTTGATATTAATCTAAAAGGAGCCTTATATGGCTTATATTATGTACTTCCTGAAATGATAGCAAATGGGGGAGGGAGAATCGTTAATACTTCGTCAACGGCGGGTGTTGTTGGGCAAAGTGGAGTAGTTTCTTACTCAGCTACTAAACATGGTCTCGTAGGAGTGACAAAATCGTTGGCAGCAGAATATGCTCCTCAAGGAATCCAAATCAATGCAATTGCGCCTGGATCCACTGAAACTCCTATGGTTAAGGAATATAGAGCAGCAAATCCAGAAATGTTTGAAGCCATTAATTCAACTATTCCACAGGGACGCTTAGGACAGCCTGAAGAGGTTGCAGAGCTAGTAGCCTTTCTTTTAACAGGGGAAGCAAAATATATTAATGGAACTGTCATACCAATCGACGGAGGATTTAGTGCAATTTAATCTACTGGATGACAATTTCTATAATAAGGGCATTAATTCGATAAAGGATTAATGCCCTTATTAATGGAATATTCATAGAGAGGGGGTTTAATTATGTTAAATGAATTAAAGGATACCTGTAGAGAGGTAGAATTCTCAGGGGGTATTTTGATTAAGAAAGAAAAAGAAACATTCATAGAGTTAAGTGAGGGTTATGCAAATCGCTCTGAACGGATAGAGAACAGTTCTGCTACAAGATATGGCATTGCTTCTGGATGTAAGCTTTTTACTGCCATAGCAATCTGCCAGCTAGTGCAAGAAGGAAGTCTAGCCTTCGAAACGAGGCTTGAAGATTGTTTAGATGTTGACTTCCCGAGCTTTGATAAAGGGATAACGATTCACCACTTGCTAACACACACAGCGGGTATTCCTGATTATTTTGATGAAGAAGTAATGGATGATTTTGAAGAGTTATGGATAGAGAATCCTATGTATCTTTTAAGAAATTTAAAGGATTTCTTACCTTTATTTCAAGAACACCAGATGAAGTCAAAGGTAGGAGAAAAATTCCACTATAACAATGCAGGATACATAATTCTTGGTCTAATAGTAGAGAGAGCAAGTGGGATGTCATTTTCAGATTTTGTAGAAGAACGTATCTTTCAAAAAGCAAACATGAACAGTTCTGGCTACTTTGAACTGGATGCGCTACCGCAAAGCACGGCATTAGGTTACATTGATTTTCCAAACGGGCAATGGAAAACGAATATATACTCCTTACCTGTAAAGGGCGGTTCCGATGGAGGAGCCTTTGTAACAATAGAGGATATGGGGAAGCTATGGGATGCACTAATCGATAACAGATTACTTCAAGAAGAATATACGAACATACTCTTAAAGCCACATGTTCCTTCGGGTAATGCGGATAGCTATTACGGTTATGGAGTATGGATAAAGAAAAAAGAAAAGGGAATTTTTAAATATCATATCATGGGGTATGATCCAGGTGTCAGTTTCCACTCTGCTTTTTATCCAAATTCTTCTGTCCAGGTTGTAGTCTGTTCGAACAAATCGGACGGTGCATATGATGTTATGCAGGATATTGAACAGCAAATAGAAAAATTTAAATGAACCAGAGTATGCGTACCAAGTTAACACCGTTAACTTTTATCATCTAGTGTCACCATCAATTGGGTTAGATTTTTGTAAACATTCTTCCCCAATTTGAATAAGGTAAGAAGAAGGGAAAATTCAATAATACAGCCTGAAATTTATCCTTGAATCAGGATGATACAGGAGAAAGAGGCTGGGCCAGAACCGAATTCTTAAGTGAAAGAGAATGGTACAAAATAATTTTTTGAGATTTGTTATACATTCTTTTTACCAGTTTCTTATCAAGATTTATTTATTAGAAGTTACTACTAATGGTTCGGAACAGCGTCGGTGACTCCTGCGGGAACAGCACGAGGGAGAGACTACAGGCTCGAGCCGTGCCCGCGGAAAGCATCCGACGCAGTGAAGAACCAAACATTTTAAAAGTAAGAAAGTACTTACGCTTCATCAAAAATATAAAATCGCAAGTGCTGTTCTATTGTTTTGTTCCAGGGTCTTGAGTGAAGAGGTTTTACCAGAAAAAAGCACCAGCAAGTGCGACACCTGCAATAGCTCCTAAAGCAATTCCATAACCAAAGCCAGGTCCACCCCAGCCCCAGCCCCAGCTGTAGCCACCGTGATTGTCAGGTCGAATCCATACCATGCGATCATCGACTCTTGTTATATGTCCAACATGAACTTTTCCATCTTTACAAGTAATCCGAACTCTTTTTCCATGATGTTGGCAACAAATATTATAAGCTTGTGAATGAGTCATTTAAATTTCTCCTCCCCTCTTCCAAAATTACATACAAGTATGTGTAGTAACATATGCAACCACTTAGACCAAGGTAATGGACAATCGTCCACTACTTGTAGATGACATGATACTAAGATTTATGAATACTACCTATTCAATCGAAAGGAATGGATGCATGTCAGTGAACTCTACAAAAAAGTCGTTGAAGGAGTTTGTAAGTAAGTGCGAGCAACAATCTGGAAGAGGAGCAAGAAAGTTCCATCGCGAAATTTTTTGTGAGCCTCTAGCTGAATTATTTCCTAATATCCCAGTCGAAGCCCTTCAACACGAGTTAATTAGTCAGGGGATGTTTTTGCCAGAGGAATGGAGCACGTTGAAAGGAAAAATAGAGAAAATGGAAGAGCAGCGGGTTTGGAAGCTAGTAGAAACTGAGTATCAAAAGCTAAAAAACACATGGAATGGTCCAGATATTCCTATTTATATTTTTCCATTACAGCAGACGAAGATGCCTTCTGAGGAACAAGTAAACAGAAATGGCATTGCTTATAAAAATGCTCTGTTTTTATTCTTTGCGGAAGAAATCAAAGAGAAAGAAATAATTGCATTACTTGCTCATGAGTACAACCATGCTTGTAGACTCCAATTTTTAAATCTGGCCCCCAAAGAGATAAAATTACGCGATTCGCTTATCATTGAAGGAATGGGAGAGTTCGCTGTAAAAGAAACTTGTGGAGAAGATTTTTTAGGACCATGGGCCAATCTTTATACAAAAGATCAAGCGCTTCCAATATGGAAGGAGCACTTTGTTCCAGCCTTAAAAAGAAAAGGCCTACAAAATCATCGCCTTTATCTCTTTGGTCAGCCTCGTACTCCGTATCCACGTTGGATTGGCTATCATCTGGGGTATCAAATTGTAGACTCCTTTGTAAAAAATAAGGGTCCCTTCAAGTCACAAGAACTGTACACAAAATCTGCAAATGAAATAATTTTAGGATCGGATTACACGTATTAAAGCTTTTTGCTGAAAAAGATTCTATAACCTACCAAGTTTCCATTCCTCGCTAAAAAATCGTTATGTTGATTCCAAACATCATAAAGTGATAGATCCAGATTATCGGAAGGTCTGATGTCCTCCAAGTCCGTTGGCTCCATATCGGTAGACTTCTTTATTGGTAACAAAGTAAGCCCTGCTTTTTGTAGGTAGTTCTCCCACTCGCTTTCTACTAATAGCTTAGTAATACCATAAAGTTTTTTTGTTTCCTCTTGTAATTCCTCTGTAGGGGGTTGCTCAGCAGTCATTTCTATGATGAGCAATCTTCCACCTGGCTTTAGCACTCTGGCAGCCTCCTGTATCGTAACAGGTATATTCGTAAAGGAGAGAACAGACTCAGCTAGAATAAAATCAAAACTTTCATCAGGGAAAGGCATTTGTTCAGCATCACCTAACAAAATTTGTACAGGATATATACTGTCCTTTAAACGTTCTTGTGCCTTTTCCACCATAACTGGATGATTATCTACCCCTATGACTTGGCAATGGTAATTTTTCGAAATAAATTCAGCGGTTTGTCCAGTACCACAGCCAAGTTCCAATACATGATCAGTTGGTTGGAGCAAGGTATCATGCAATAAAGTCTGCGTTAAAGGAAAACCTCCAGGATGCGCTCCTCCGATACCAAAGTAAGCAAGTAAATCTAAATACTTGTTTGTCATTCTATCCCTCCCATATCTCTAGGATATGCAGAAATAGTAGGGAGACAGGGAGGAAATCCCCAGTCGTATGAAGAATAATAGAGAGTTAGGGGAGGGTGTCCGACTTGAATAAATCTATTGATAGTAATGACGTTAGGTTAGTAAAAATGGAGATGAAGTACTGGAGAGACATTCACTCCTATGCCTCTTTGCCAGAAGTTAGTAGATATCAGCAATGGGGAACAAATACAGAAGAGGATACCTTAACCTACATAAAGCAGATAATAGAGCATGCCAAAATAGACCAGCCCTCTCGTTACGTTTATGCTATTAAAGAAACAAGTAGCGATAAAGTAATTGGAGCTGCAGAGCTGTTTCATATCAATCCAATCAATCTAAGTGCCGAAATTGGCTATGTGGTCCATCCAGATTACTGGAGGATGGGAATTGGAACTCTAGTAGCACGCAAGCTACTAGAAATAGGATTTGCAAATTTTCATTTACATCGCATACATGCCACTTGTGATGCTAGAAACATAGGTTCTGCGAAAATATTAGAAAGAATAGGAATGACGTGAGAGGGAAAGAAGCGTAACAATATGTTGTTAAAGACTGGCTGGAGAGATTCACTTCTCTACAGTATTTTAGACTACGAATGGAGAGGGATGAACAAAGATGGAGCAACTATTGCAAGAATCACTAACTCAATTCACCAAGACACATGATGAGTTTATTGAAAACTGGGAGCAAGCAATGCAAACAGCTGATACATCCAAGCTTGAAATAATGGCAAGTGAATATTATGTCACTTCTTTCAACGGATTTTCCGAAAAACCGGAGTTCTATGATTGTAAAGAAGCAATTATGGGAATGAGAGAATCAGTAAAGGAGCTCAAGGGAGCCAATAAGAGATTTGAAAATCGTGTCATTCGTCAAAGAAGCCAAGACGCTTATGTTGTGTTCTACGAATTGGTTATTGAAAATGATCTTAAGGAAATTGCTAGATTCTTCACAATCGAAGATTGGAAGAATATAAATGGTACTTGGCAATTAGTCCGAGAAATATCAGAACATATTTAAGTGACTCAATAAAGGAATAAAGGATTGGCTGTACATACTAAGGCAATCCCTAGATACTTATCAAAATTTCTAAGAGGTAGTTAGTACCAATCTACAAAAGAAGAAAAGTGAGCCAGCACAGCCACACTTATAAGTGTTGAGTGCTGGCTTATTTAAGGGTGAAATAGGAGAACGTCATAGCTAGTAGTAGTGTTTTCTTGAGTTGGCCAGCGGAAAGCGTCAGCAGAGCGAAGAACCGAAGGTGTAAAAAGTAAGAAAGCAACTACGCTTTCATTTGTTCTTTTGCCCCAGCTTCTTCTTTATTTGAAAATTTTACATATTTAGACTTTAATTTAATTTCAATATCCCTCTTGTATATTTATACATAAAGGCATAATATATATAAATATTAGAAAACAATTAATCATATGAAATTCATTAAGAGATAGAAAGCTAAGGTGTGTTGAAATGAGTGACTGGCTAGCATTATATGAAAATATGGGAGATTACCTTGCGCCGAGTATGGCAAAAGATCATCCCAACATCCCGATAGTAAAGGAAGAGGGCTGCTACTATTACGGAGTCGATGGTAAAAAATATCTCGATTTTACCTCCGGCATTGCTGTAACAAATACAGGGCATCGACATCCTAGGATTGTCCAAAGCATCAAGGATGCTGCGGATCAACTGGTACACGGTCCTTCAGGTGTCATCATGTATGACTCCATTTTACAGCTAGCAAAAAATCTCGGAGAGGTGCTTCCAGGAAAACTAGACTGCTTCTTTTTTGCTAATAGTGGAACAGAGGCCATTGAGGGAGCTATAAAACTAGCGAAATTTGTTACTCAGCGGCCATACGTTATATCCTTTACCGGTTGCTTCCACGGACGTTCATTGGGAGCTTTAGGGGTGACTACCTCGAAGAGTAAATATAGAAAGTTTCTTCAGCCATCCCATCTTTCTTATCAAATTCCTTACGCGGATGTAAAAGGATGTCCAGAAGGAATGGACCCAGAGGTTTATTGTGTAGAGCAGCTAGAAAAAGATTTTCAAAGACTATTTAAGCATCAAGTGACACCCGAAGAGGTTGCATGCGTGATATTGGAGCCTATCTTAGGAGAAGGCGGCTATATTATCCCACCGAAGGCCTGGATAAAGAAGGTTCGAGAAATCTGCGATCAGCATAATATCTTGTTGATTTTTGACGAAGTGCAGACTGGCTTTGGTAGAACTGGTGAATGGTTTGCCGCACAATATTTCGACGTAACACCAGACATTATGGCAATTGCAAAAGGAATTGCTTCTGGCCTGCCTTTAAGTGCTACAGTAGCATCAAAGGAATTAATGCAAAAATGGCCGTTAGGGATGCATGGAACAACCTTTGGAGGTAACCCAATTGCCTGTTCGGTAGCATTAACAACCTTAGATATTTTGAAAGAAGAGCGATTGGTTGAAAACTCTAAAGAAGTTGGGGCATATGCAACGAGTAAGCTAAAGGCTCTTCAAAAGAAATATCCGATAATCAGTGATGTTCGTTCAGCGGGTCTGATGATTGGGATTGAAATCTCTCATGTAGAAACTGGTGAACCGGACGGAGCAGCTTGCATGAAGATACTTGATTATGCACTCGAAGAAGGAGTTCTTTTCTACTTCTGTGGAAATGCAGGAGAAGTAATTCGAATGATTCCTCCATTAACAGTTACGAAGGAACAAATTGATGATGGGTTAGAGATGCTAGAAAAAGCAATTGTACGCTATATGAATGAAACTAAATAAAAAGGAGTTAGAGAAAATGAAAAACAAATTATTCTTAATGATGCTAGCACTTGTAGCTTTATTAATAGCTGCTTGTGGTACTAGTGATAAGGAACAAACATCTGGAAGCGATGTATCGCCAGATTCTAATGAAGACAAAAAAGTATTAGTAATGGGTACTTCAGCAGACTATCCACCATTCGAGTACATTGATACAGCAAAAGGCGAAGAAATTATTGGATTCGATATTGATCTTGCAAATTTAATTGGGGAAAAACTAGGTTTTGATGTTGAGATTAAGAACATTGACTTCAACGGTTTAATCCCTGCTATTCAAGCAGGAAAGGTTGATTTTGTTTTAGCAGGTATGACTCCTACTAAAGACCGTGATAAAGTAGTAGATTTCTCCGAGCCTTATAACGAAACAGTGCAAATGATCGTTACAAGAAAAGACAGCGGAATTGAAAGCGTAGAGGATTTAGCAGGGAAAACACTTGGAGCACAGGTTTCTTCCATTCAAGAGGATATGGCTGATGAATTAGCGAAAGAAATAGATGTTACCGTAGAAAGTCGTAACTTAATTCCTGAGGTTGTGCAAGAATTAATGACAAAACGTTTTGATGCTGCAATTATTGAGGATATCGTAGCAGAAAATTATGTGAAACGTAATAAAGATTTAACTTTCTTCCCGGTTGCTGAGGATGAAATTGATTACAAATCTGCTGTTTTCCCAGAAGGCAGTGATCTAAAGATTGAGTTTGACCGAGCAATTCAAGAACTAGTCGATGAAGGAAAAATTGAAGAGCTTAGACAAAAATGGTTCGTAGATGCAGCAGAATAATATAGTTTGATAGAAAGGAGGGTCACGATTTGTTTGATTTTACTGCAGTCGTACCCTCTATTCCTTATATTTTAAAAGGAATAGGTATTACAGTTCAAATAGTTTTAGGTGCTACAGTTATCGGGTTGATTCTCGGTATTTTGCTAGCATTGTGTAAAATAGGGAAAATAACATTTTTAAAAGTACTTGCAGATTTTTATACTTCTATTTTCCGAGGAACACCACTAGTTCTTCAGCTGTTAATTATTTATTACGCATTTCCACAGATGTTCGAGATAAACATCGAACCTATGCCAGCTGCTATTATTGCGTTCGGTTTGAACTCTGGAGCGTATATATCCGAGATTATTCGTGGTGGCATAAACGCAGTGGATAAGGGACAAATGGAAGCTTCTCTTGCATTAGGGATTCCTTACAGCAAGATGATGAAGGATATCATTTTACCACAGGCCATGAAAAATATTTTGCCTGCGCTAATGAATGAATTCATAACGTTGAATAAAGAATCAGCTATTGTAACAGTTATTGGAGCTCTTGATATTATGCGACGTGCATATATCGTAGCAGGGGACAGCTATCGATATCTTGAATCTCTAATGATTGCGGGAGTTATTTATTACATCATGACAATCATTTTAACGTTCCTTGGAAAAATGCTAGAAAAGAGGATGAGTAGAAGTGATTAAAGTTGAACAATTATATAAATCCTTTGGAAAAAATGAAGTGTTAAAAAATATTTCCACGGAAATTAAAGAAAAAGAAGTAATTGCCATAATCGGTCCTTCTGGATCGGGAAAATCTACTTTCTTACGTTGCTTAAATCTTTTAGAGGAGCCAACTAGTGGGAGAATCTCTATCGGTAGTGACGTAATTACTGACTCTAAAACAAACATTATGAAGGTCAGAGAAAAGGTAGGAATGGTGTTTCAACATTTTCATTTATTTCCTCATAAGACTGTTTTAGAAAATCTTACTTATTCTCCTATAAAAGTGCTTGGAGTTTCAAAGGCAGAAGCAATTCAAACGGCTGATCAGCTACTCCGTAAGGTTGGACTTTATGAAAAGCGAAATGAATATCCGAACCGTTTATCAGGAGGTCAAAAGCAACGTGTAGCAATTGCTCGTGCGCTTGCAATGAATCCTAGCGTTATGCTATTTGATGAGCCAACCTCTGCACTAGACCCTGAGATGGTAAAAGAGGTACTAGATGTAATGAAGGATTTAGCTGAATCTGGAATGACGATGATAATCGTGACACACGAGATGAACTTTGCGAAAGAAGTTGCAGACCGTATTCTTTTTCTAGATGAAGGAATACTTGTAGAGGATACACCACCAAGTGAATTCTTTGTAAAACCAAAATCAGATAGAGCCAAAGCATTTTTAGAAAAAGTACTTTAAAGAAAAGAGGACAAACCTAACTGGTTTGTTCTCTTTTTTAATAGGGGCGGGTGTATCATGCCAAAATAAGTAGGAGAGCTTTTACAGTTACTACTGCTATTATTTGGTAGATATTACGATAGCTTTAGAGCACTTCACCCCTTATCAAATACTAGCGGGGAGATTCTTAATAGGAAAAATATTTCGAACGTATTTTTTATAAAAAATACGAAAAAGATAAAGAAAGATTCTTTATAAGTATTTTCAACAACCCTGGTTTATTTCATGCAGATAATCGCACAGAAATATATAACAGAAAAGCGGCAATCATTTTGTCTGCAGAATCTCTATGGGGAACCGTGTTTTCTGTATTACTACTAAACGAGCTGATAACTGGAAGGCTGACTGCGGCGGGGGCAATTCTTATTTCAGAGACAAAATTGGGCTTTAAAAAAGGGAAGGTTATATAAACATTTAACGAAGCTCCTTCGTAAAAATAGTGTTTACCTTTCCGTTACCCAGTATCTCAATAACGGAGATAGCCTCAATTCTGCCCTCAATCTTAGTCTGTTGAAGACAATAGGAGTAAGCAGCTAGCAACTGTTTGTTAGAAAGTCTATTAGCGATGGTGCAATGAGGAATCCATTGCCCAGGAGCATATAAGGAAACTGAATCTGATAATAAGCCGAAATGTTGGTGATGCGAACGATGTAAGGCGAAAAGCTCCTCTGTCATAGTTGGAGCAAGATACAGAATTCCCGTACCTAAGAATGTTCCGATGGATTGATACGTTATTGGAATCGTTGCTTTATTATCATAAAAATGATCAACCTCTTTAATAAATTCATCTAAATCTAAGCTTGAATAACTGGCTAATGTTAGATGAGGCTTACGATTTTCTACCTCAAAGGCGTATGCTGAAATTGATTGATCTCTCAGTTTCCTCCAAATATTTTGAATATTTTCCTCGGTATTATTGTCGAATAAAGCAATAACAGCGAACATTTCCCAATCCCCTTTCTTACCAGTTACATTATAGCATGAAGTAAAAAGTCAAAAAGTGAATATTTTAAAGGGAATCATCTGTAAGTATAAACACCTCTTTATTGCAAAAGATAAGGGAGAATCTTAGTAAATTAATGAGAGGGGTGGCTTCATGGAAAAGGTACGTGAAGGATTGATTCCAACGGTACTAGGTACTGCAGTTACAACTACTGGAGTTGTGTTAAGAAGCAATCGGAACATTTCACCATTAATCACGAGCTCTATTATAGGATTTGGTCTAGCGCACATCGTGTTAGGAGCGATTGACTTAGTAGAACATCGTAGCTAAGGATTCAAGGAAAGCATTTTCCACTTGCTATGCAAAGAAAAACGAAGGAGGTGTATATCCATGGGAGTAATAACTAGGATTGCTCTAGCTCTAGTAATCATCGGTGCGATTAACTGGGGACTTATTGGATTCTTTAGATTTGACTTAGTTGCTGCTATTTTTGGTGGGCAAACTTCCGCATTTGCAAGAGTGGTGTACGCTCTTGTGGGGATCGGTGGTCTTGTTTCTATTCCTCTATTGTTTCTGCCAGATGAGGATGAGCAAGAAAGCTCTAGCTACGATAGCAAAAAAGGTCGCCAAGCTCGAGGATATAATTATCAAACCGAGTTTGCTGAAGAGGATGAAATTATCATTGTAGAGGATTCTGCTACAAAGGCATCAGACAATAAAGGAACAAACTCTAAAAAGAAGAAAAAGTAATTCCTCTCAGCGGTAAAGATAAAAAACTGACGTTCCTTAGGTTCGTCAGTTTTTTTTTGCAGGAAATAATTCATCTATAGGAGAAGTATAGAAGGGGGAGGATGGTGAATGATGTTTTTTTTACAAATGTCTGGGTTTCCTGGTTCAGGAAAGTCGACACTAGCGAAACACATAGCAAAAGAAACAAAGGCAGTGATAGTGGATCATGATATTGGTAAATCAGCTATACTCCATTCATTGGAAAGGCATGGAGAACACATCGAGAAGACAGGTCCCATAGCTTATGACCTCGATTGGGCGTTCATTGATTTTTATTTGGCACAGGGTCATTCGGTGATCTTCGATGCTCCCTGTCTGTATGAGGAAATGATAGACAAGGGGACTTTTCTATCCTCTAAATATGGAGTTTCTTACAAATACATAGAAGTTAATTTAAAGGATCGAATGGAAATAAACCACAGGCTTCGCACAAGAGAAAGAATGATTAGTCAAATAGAGGAAGTCACTTCAGAGGAGGCCTTTCAGCAAGCCTTGAGGCAAAGTAAAAAACCGATGAACCATACCTATCTAACAGTGGATTCGAGTAAGCCTTTAGAAGGCTATTTTTCGGAGGTTATGGCATACATAAAGGGAGAAGGATTATGAAAATAATCGACACAGTTCCATACTTTTTACATAATTATAAGCCTTCCATTTCATTTCTACGTGAGTATTACGGTAAGTATCCAGATATTTTTAACGAATATTTTTCTGGGCATTGTAAGGATACTGAGGAGAGACATCTACAATCTATTGAGAGATACCCAGGCGCGTTCGAGTCTATCAAGCAAGTACATCATCATATAAAGCCTATTTTAGAAGAAATAGTCACGTCCTATGAGCGGCAGTATGACATTTCTTTTCCGATTGAGGTGAACTATATCGTTGGAGGCTTCGGCTCGAACGCATACACATATAAGCAGATTATACCGAATATCACGTTTGCACTTGAAAAGCTTTCTCCCGTGCCTAATCATTTACGATTGATCGTAGCACATGAATTTGGACATTGTGCTCAAAATATTTTGAGTGACCGGGCGGGCATGGACTGGAGTACTGCGAAATGGACAGAGCCACTTATTTGGTTATATAGAGAAGGTGTAGCGACTTATTTGTCCAAGCAGATTGTTCCAGGGTTAGACCCGTCTATTTATTTAAGTTATGGCAATAAAGACTTAGAGTGGTCTAAGGAATTTAATGAAGACCATCTAGGACAATTTAAACAAGCTTTTCTAAGAGATTACGAGAGATTAGATAGGTCGAAACTCTTTTTTGAATGGTTTTCGATAAATGGTGGGAAAACATTCGGTCATAGTAGATTAGCTTATCTCCTTGGTACACAATTTGTTGAAGATTATATAGAAAAGCACGGAGAAAAAGAAGCCATTTTAGCATGGATGCAGCCGGGTTTTGAAGAAAAGGTGAAAGGATGGTTATATGAATAACTTAGAAGAATATGATAATCCACTTTCATACGATGAGGAAAATAATCATTATTTAGGAGAGTTGCCTTTATTACTGAATTGGGCAAGTAAAAAGAAAGGTACTATAGTAGACCTTGCCTGTGGAACAGGTCGGCTGACAATCCCGTTGGCTGCTGCAGGCCACAAAATCATAGGAGTCGACATACATCGTGGGATGCTTGCACATGCAAAGATGAAGGCAGAGGCAATGGGACTGGAAATTGAATGGGTGGAGCAGGACTGCACCGAATTAGACGTACCGTTTAAAAGCTCGCTTATGTATATGGTTGGAAACTCCTTTCAGCACTTTCATACGAATCTAGCACAAAACCAAGTGTTATCGTCGGTATGGCGACATTTAGAGGAAGGAGGGATCTTCATTTTCGGAATTCGGTTCCCTCACGCAGAAGAGCTTTTGCAGCCACCAGTCGAGGAGTATTGGAAGACTTATGTTGATAGGGCGCAAGTGAAGGAAATCGATGTCTATACAATTAGTGAATATGATGCTCTCCAGCAAATTCAACATTATACAACGATAAGAAGAACCAAGAATACCAATGAAGAGAGTAGAACACATATTAGTTTGCGGTATACATATCCCCAGGAGATGGAACGCCTTTTAGAGAGCAATTTGTTTGAAGTGGTCGGGGCATATGGAGATTGGAAAAGTACTCCTATTCACCCAAATAGCCATGAAATGGTTTATGTATGTAGAAAAAAAGGTATGTAGACGATAAGAGTCCCTTGAACGATGGTAGTACATCGTTCTCGGGACCTATTTTTTGTTTGACTTCATATAATTATTAAATGAAGAATTCCGTTGATGTTCGCTTTAGGCCAACAGGGTGTGAGGAAATCCTATAAATTGATCTCCGCTTCGGTGGACGCTTTCCGTGGGGTGAGCGATAAGCCAGTGCCGAACGCTAACGCGTACCGGTGCACTGTCTCATCTGACTCACTCATCCCACTGGAGTCGCCCCCTTCGCTCCCATCACTGTTATAGCTTATATAAATGATATATGGTATAAGTTAATCTTTAATGTAATTTTGATTGCTCCTTCTGTTGGATCCGATAGGTGATTGTGAGAAACGGTATACCGAAAATCCACATGCGATGCAAGGCTGATAGCTTGCCTGTGCTTATTTCCTTTACCTCAAATCGTTCGTGGATTGGGAGCTTAAATAGGTTATTGCCAAAAGCCAGATAGATTCCAGCGTCACTATTCTCTTTCCCTTGACTTGTCAGTATTAGCGTCTCTTTCTCAGTCCTTACTTCTAATATACCGATCATAGTGCTTTGCGGTAGTGGAAGCGCAATATTCATAAAAACCCTTTCTTCCGTCCGGTGAAAAGAATACAGAGCAACAAAGATGATATCTTCTTTTATTTTCCGCACCCATGCTCTCGTTTTCTCACGACCGTCCTCTACGCTCACGATACTCCCAGTCATCTCTGATTCATCATTAGTTAAAGGAAGATTCAACTGCTGAAATCGTTTGCTAAAAAGATGATAAATAGCTGCCAGCGGCTTGAACCAGGTATGCCAGTGCACGCTTGAGAAAAGACGATAATTACTTGTGTTCTCATAGAAATCACTTATTGTTTGAGCGAGTTTCTTCTTATCAATATACATATTCATATCATCTACTAGTCCGCTGTATTGACCATCAGCTTTATGAGCCCCTAATATCCTCTCACCAATCGTCCATTTACCGCGAATATGACTAATAGGAAAGCTTTTTCTTTTTCTAGGTTCAGGGGTCCACAACATCCAGCCAACTAAGCCGACAAGACCGAAGATAACACAGTTAAAAAATCCGTGAAACTTTAGCATAAAATCTATACTAACTCCGAAATAACCAAATACATTTCCAAGTGCATAAAGCAGTGAGAAGAGAATAGTTACGCCAATCGCTAGAAAGGAAAGCATCACAAACGCCTTGGCCCACCTATTAGAGAAATTGATTCTCCAGCAAATTGCAATCAACCCATACATGCCGACAATATACAAAAGGACTGACAGCAGCTCTAACCAAGGGGAAAAGGTAATTCCTAAAGCAACAAAAATTGGTGCGATCAAGAGAATGACAGTAATCGTGCGATAGCCCCTTGGCTTCTCTATACGTCCCAGCAGCCCCACAAAGATAGGCAATAAAAACGAAGAATAATGAAAATGAATAGCAGTTAGCCAAGTGAGAATTGCCGAAAAACCAGTATCTATTTCAGTAATATGTGCAAAAAACCACATTCCGCCGATAGCTAAATAAACCATTCCCATATCAATTGAAAACTCTTCTAAATGGGAAAATCCTCTAGATAGGAAACGCTGTATACCTTTCCAAGCGACAGTGAGGGTAAACAACAAATAAATTCCTGCTAACAGCCAGTCGAAGCTAGTAGTCTCTATTACTTGTAGTACAAAGACAGATAGATATGCTGGAATGCTAATAAAATAGATTGTTTTCTCCTTCCAAACCAACTGCAGGGCAAGAGGGACATAAATAAGCTGCGCAATGGTCAGCATTAAATAGTACCAGGGATGAACTGTGAAAGCAGCGCTAGCTATAAATAACGCAGAAAGCAGGAAAATTTTATAGGTATTATTCATCTGCGACAAACTCTCCTTTGTATTCAAACATTTTTCCAAACAAAGGATTGGTAATGAGGACATGAATCGAATATCTGTCTTTATTCTCCAAATAGGCTTCTTTTACCGTTACGTTTCCTCTTAATAGTTTCGGTAACGGGATTTCAAGACGACCTAACAGAAAGCGTTGCTTATCAGATTTTATTAGCATCTCGCCACTATCTGTCACTGTAAAAACCAAATCTGAATAAAACAGACTAGGATCGCCTAAATAGTCCTTCACAATCCCCCTCTTGATATCCAGACTCATGAGAGCGTTAAAAAATCTCGTCTTTTTAGGGAAATAGAAGGCACGTTCCCAGTAGACCTGCTTTTCTTTATTAGGCCCAAGAACATTTGTAGTGATAATCTGGAAAGGAATATCTCTTCCTTGCTCGGGAAACAAAAATTTCCACCTTGTACCTAAGGAAAAGAGCGGTCTAAGTATAGCGGGACGGCCTCCTATATAAGACATCGTTCCTTTCCCTTTAAATACAGGACCGGCGTATCTTTTTTGTAGTTTTGGATGTAATTGATCGTAAGCTTCCCCTAAGATTTCTTCATAAATAGACATAGCGATAACTCCTTATCTCTTTCTCTTACAGCTTTTGGCAGTCGGGATATCATCACCTATGGAGTACCCAATGATCGATAGCACAAACAAGGCAAGATTAAAGGTAAATGGATTGAATGGATGCGTGAATGTATTAGGGTCTGCAAGGATTGCTGATAAGGTTAATAAAGGAAAGAGGAGCAGCTGCAGAAGGAAGAGATGCTTCTTCTTCTGATAAAATAGCCAAACAAGACCAAATAATATTTCAAGCGCACCCATGATTGTTAGAAGAGTCATTGCGTTTTCGCTAGGAATGACGTTGCTGAGCATCCGCAACTCTTCTGGATGATTCCAAATGATTTTAGGGATAAGACCATGGTATACCCAGACAATAGAAAATAGGGCGACAATGCTCCAATAGAGAAAAAAGCGAGTGAATTGGGCTTTGGGCGATTCCTTTTTTTCGAGCCACCTTTTGAGCACATCAAAGCTGAGAGCCGTTCCCCATCCGATTCCAGACCGAAATAGGAGCTTGTCTACTATTCTTCCAAGAGTTCCAAAGTTAGACTGATAATCGTATTGAGTTAGAAATTGTATGCTGTCTTCTTTGGGGATGTACTTCCAATATCCTTTTCCTTCTCGCATAGGAGATAGCTTTTGATTCGTCCCAAAATGTAGAGAGCTTGTCCGAGAGCCGTCCTTTGCATGGAGGGAGCCTACACTTTTCCCCCATCCCGCAACACTATATCCAGGGATCACATCAGTTCTATATTCAAATAATTGGGCTTCATTTTCTTTTTTCGGTAAGTAGGTAATGGAGGAAAACCGAATATCCCATTGCTCATGTAAGGAGGGATTTTGTGTGGCTTCCCATAGTTCATCCATCGGTGCTTCTATGTTAATTTCTACATAAATGGGATTAGTTTTCATATTTGTCACCTCGTCATTTAGCTTATCATATTTAAAAGGAAAATTAATGAAAATGAAGAATACTATAGGATAGAAAGGGGTAATTCGGTTGATTTCTAAAAAACTACAGAATTGTTTTAAACCAGTAGAAGATCACGTCTTTCAAACGTATCAATCTCTTTATGGAACAGGAGCAGCGGTGGTTATTATACATAATGATGAAATTGTCACCGAAACATATTGGGGAAAGCAGTCTACCCATATAGACGCCAGGGCGGTCCAAGAGGATACGCAATTCCACGTTGCATCCGTGAGAAAAAGCTATATCGGTTTCGCTGTAGCCTATGCAGTATATTATCACCACATAGAATCGATTGATGACGAGATAACAAAGTATATAGCTGGACTAAATCAGGAGATCTTTAAAGGCACAACCATTCGCCATCTTCTTACACATTCGCATGGATTAACAGAGAGGGAGGGAGTGGTAGTAAGAGAATTCGCACCAGGGACGAGCTGGGCGTATAGGCAAATCAATATTAAGCTTCTAACTCAGTTAGTGAAGCAAACAACCGGGAAAAGTGTAGCTGAGATTTTGGAAGAAGAGGTCTTCAAACCATTAGGCTTTAAGCAAAGTGGCTGGTATATAGAATCAAATGAAAGATTAGCAGACGTAATCAAGGAGGATGGAGAGTCCAATAGGTTTTCCTCTACAAGCGCAGAGGGGGATCAGGTGAATATGTATGTCTCTGCAAGAGAGTTAGCGTTTTGGGGCTACATTTACTTGAAGGAAGGTTATCTAAACGGGAAACAGCTTGTGAATAAAGACATCTTAGAGCTAGCCAGAACACTCCAGAGTCCTTCAATGATTGATCTAAATCTTCCACAGCACGGCTTTCTATGGTTTGTAAAGGATCTTCCTGCTAAGAAAAATGAAATAGGAGAGTTAGTTCCAAGAGGCTCCTTTCAAATTCTTGGCTTCACGGGTCCAGCAGTTCTAGTCATCCCAGAGGAAAATATCGTAGCCGTTCGTATGTTTAATAGCTTCGGCTCACCAGAGGACTTTGACTTTTTAGCGAGCATCCGTAGCTTTGGCGACACAGTCATGCAATGCGTAAAGGAGAAATAGACATGAAGGCTGCTTTAATAGAAGAGATAACGGATTTATATAAATTAATATGGGATCAAGATATCGAAGAAAGAATAAAGAAGCATGCGACCTATGATGGCTTTCGATTAATAACAGAGCTTGATAATAGCGGAAAGTTAGTTGGCTTTGTATATGGCTATATCTCTACAAAGGGTCAATTCTACCGTGGATTAATAGAAAAGGCTCTTAATACTGTCGAAATAGAGGCATGGTTGGAGCATTGTTTCGAGGTGGTGGAGCTTGTAGTACATCCAGCACAGAGGAGAGCAGGGCTCGGAGAAAAGCTGATGCAACAATTGCTTCAAGAAGGCGATTATAAAACAGCCATCCTAACTACCCAAACTGACAATATTCCCGCCCGTCACCTATACACAAAAATGGGCTGGGAAATCATAAAAGAACCATTCATCCCATTTGGCGAAAAAGAATATGTCATCATGGGAAAAAGAATTGTGTCTGTCCCTGTGTGAGATTGTGTGTGACCCTGGGTCAGACACAATTCTGTGGAGTTGTATGTGTCCCTGGGTCACATACAATATTGTGATATAAAGTTGTAAAAATGTTGAAGGAGCTCTTCTTTTGGAAGAACTCCTTACGATTAGTTATGACCTTCTATTCTAATAGGTTCAAATGTACCTTCAAGCCAATATGTCCAAGCCGTAAAGCTACCATTTAGTGTGAAATACACTTCTTTGATTTCAGGATACTTGCGAATAACTTCTCCCAGAGCATCATAAAAGAGCCTACTTTCATTTGTTGTCATGGCACCAACAATACCTCGCAAATCCTCAAATTCAACTACAACTACTCCATCCTCATTAATAGCTGCACCCTTTAGCATATTTTCAAAACCAAAGTAAGCTATTTTTCCTTCTAACAATTCGTTTAAATCATTTTCTAGCTTAGGCATTCTCTCTCCATGCTGCTCTAAGATAAAATACATTCCAGCGGTGCGAGAATAATCTATTCTTTGATTTCTTTCTGTTTCCTCTAAAATTACCTTGGGTTTTATTTTTTGATCCTTTAAATGAGAAATCAGCCATTTGTCTTTTTCTTTTTGAAATTGAAGCTGGATATTAAATGCGTCGTTCTCTTTTGTAATAGCATGGAAAACTAATTGATATGTTTCTTTTCCCTTATCCGTAAATCCATAGTTGATTAATTCAGAAAAATAAACATTGAATATATAGTTCCATTTATTTTCTTCGTATCGATAGCCATCTGGAAATTCTATATACAAGTTACGGTGTGAATCCCAATCGATAGTAGTATTGGAGATAAAGTTTTCTTCTACACTATGACAGTTAGAGCAAAGAAAATAACGATGGCTTAACCGTTCCAGCTCTTGCTTTAGCATCTCAGCTTCTTCATCTTGTATTAATGAAAAGATTTCTTCCTCCTCATATGTTTCACTAGGCATAACAACAGGTTCGTCTATTGTTGGAGTCGGCTCAGGAGTAGATGTACTAGGAGATGAATCACTTGGCTTGATAATAGTGAATGTTAAAATAGCTGTTATACATACAAAGAGTAGGGTAAGACTAGGTAAAAGAAGATTTAAGTTTTTCTTCTTTTCTTTCGATGTAATCTCTTGTACCATTCTTTTTTTCATATCTCTCGTAAAGAGAGGTTGGTTGCCCAGGAACTGTTCCACTTCTTTCTTTATATCACTCAATATTCGCAGCCTCCCATTCTCGCAAACTAAGTCGTTTCTTTAAGAGGTTTCTGGCTCGGAATAATCTTGTTTTGATGGTATTTTCACTTATATCTAAGAGTGTACTTATTTCTATTACAGAAAGTTCTTCATAATAATAAAGCAATAGCACTTCGCGATATTTAATTGATAAAGAAAGTATTTCATTCATAAGGCTGCTTCTCTCATCAGCTACTAATAAGTCGCATTCCGGAGTTTTGTTAGATGCTAACAGTTCAAGGAAGGCATGTGTAAAATTTGATTTCCGATTCTTCCAGCTACGCAAGTAATCATGGCAACGATTGATTGTCATCTTGCATAAATATGTTTTTATCGAAGAACGATGTTCAAATTGGTAGGAACTACGATAGTATTTCCAAAATACTTCTTGGACAATATCCTCAGCGGCTCCTAAATCTTTAATATATAAATAGGCAAGACGAAGTAAATACTCCCCATGCTCATCCATCACTTGTTCTAGTGCGACAACCGATTTAGCTGAATCACTCAATGCAACATCTCCCTTCCCAGTTAACCAATAGACGTAAGGACGTTTCCTTTCGTTTCATTTTTTTAAAGAATGGAGATTAAATTTACTCCATACAAAAAAAGGCACTAACCAGGTGCCTTTTCCCATTTCTTTTGTTTCATCATATAAATTCCGCTCCAGGCATATGCAATGGAGGCTATATAAAAGATACTCCCAATCGTTAAGAAATCAACCAAGTATCCAGTTCCAATTACGGCAACAGCCGCAGCGATGGAAGTCCATATATGATAGTTTCCGATTTCTCTACCTGCCGATTCCTTTTGTACGCTTCGAGCTAAAACCGTTTTTTCTGAATTTTTTTGTACAGCTCCCAAAAGACCCATGGCTACCTGTAGGATATAGACGTGCCACACCTCATAAGCGAGGGGGAACAGAAGGAGGAGTAAAGTCATTCCCCAAGAGTAAATGACAAGTAGCGTTCGATCGCCGACCAGGTCTGCGTACTTTCCGATAAGCGGATAGCTTAGTGCTGCCGTCAAGGCAAACAAGCCATATGCCCAGCCAAACTGTGCATAGCTTCTTCCTACATTATTTAAAAGTAGAACATAAAATGGGAAAATCATGCTAGAGGCCATTCCTACAACACCCTGATAGACAATAAATTTGCGATAAGTCATTTATGATACTCCTCATAAAATAGATTTAAAAAGCGATGCTCTGGGTCATATTTATCCTTCATCTTAAAGAACTCATCCGTACGAGGATAGGCCTTCTCTAATTGTTCTCTTGTTGGAAAATGATAATAGGGTAAATAGTAGCTGCCATTATGCGCTAAAGTGATGTCTACCATTTGCTGAATGACTTTTTCGGTGTTTGCCAAATCCTTATCCGTCATCTTTTGATTGATTAATAGAACAAGTGCAAACATATCTTCCTTGGCATAAGCCATTACAGCTTCCTCATCCTTTTTTACATATCTAACCGTTATGTTTACTAGATTTAGTTCTTCTTCCTCTAAAAGCACCCTTAAATCATCAACGTAAGAAGCAAACTCATCTACTGGTACAAAATATTCCTGTAACACTTCTGTTTTTTGTCCATGCTCATAATTCATAAAATCAGATTCAGAGCGCATGACATTATTACGTGAAATATAAGAACCGTCCAGTTCCTTGTTATAAGCCTCTTGTGTATCCCACATGAAATTCTTCCCCCAACCGTTCAATCGAGAAAGTCCCAAAAAGAATTTAGGAATCGCAACATATGATTCTCTTTTTAGCTTGCTGTGTTTGGAAAGCGCTGTCTGATCTTTGGCTATCAAATAATCTGTTGTATACATTTCTTTCAAAAAAGTATCTGGTGCCACGGATAGACGTGCTAAATGCATTTGTACCTGCCCATTAGCCAATACCTCTTCTTTAAAAAAGTCACTATATTGATCGGAGGTTAGGGTAGTCGTTCGAATTTGATAGAGTTCGTCGTCAGTCAGATGGAGCGTGACATCTAAAATGGCGCCAAAGAGACCATAACCACCAATTACTAGAGAAAAAAGCTCGGCATTTTCTTCTCTGCTGACGTTTATGATTTCCCCGTGTGCGTTTAACAAACGAAAGGATTCTACCGTTTCAATTAAAGAAGTGTAAGCGATATTCCTTCCGTGTACATTCACGCTTAACGAACCTCCTACGGTAAAAATATTTTGAGACTGGCTGACACGAAGGGAGAGACCATACGGATTAATATAAGATTGGATATCCTCCCAAGTCACTCCACTTTGCACAGTGATTGTTTTATTTTTTTCGTCCAAATTTAAGATTTTATTATAAGGTTTCATATCTAATAAAATTCCGTTCGGATAGAGGGTCTGACCGCCTTGGCTATATTGCATTCCAGCAATAGAGATCTTTTCATTCTCTTTATTTGCATCTAGTATAATTTCTTTTAAATCATCTTCCTGTTGGCTTGATTTAATTGTCTTCATTTTAACTGGTAAGAGATGTGCATGATCCTCCACAGCCATTGTAGCGTGCTGTTTTTGAAAAATAGAAAGGGAAAGTGTAAATAGAAGAAGATAGATGATAGAAATGGGCCATAGAGACTTTTTCATATATTTTCTCCTTTCCAATCTTTTTATATTTGACCTCTTTTACGGGGAAAAGGTTTCCTTAAAATGTAAAAAAGCATCTAGATTACTAGATGCTTTTAAGTAAAATTATTTATTTCCCTTTAAAAATCGGCTTCCTTTTTTCTGCAAATGCGTTCAGAGCCTCTACTCTATCCTCGGTTGGGATAGTTATTTCGTAAGCTTTTCTTTCAATGCTTAGTCCAGTTTGTAAATCTACGTTCATGCCGTGCTTTACAGCGAATTTTGCTTGTTGAAGTGCTATTGGCCCATTTGCCAGCATCAGGGCAGCGAAGCTTTCCGTCTCTTCTTGAAGATTTTCGCGGCTTGCAACCTTGGTTACTAGCCCATATGCGAGAGCCTCATCTGCTTTTATTCTTTTAGCTGTTAAGATGAGCTCCAAAGCCTTTGCTTCCCCAATCAGCCGTGGTAGTCTTTGTGTACCTCCAGCGCCAGGTATGATGGCTAGGCTTGTCTCGGTTAGACCTAAAAATATGTCGTCAGCAGCTATGCGAAAGTCACATGCCAATGCAAGCTCTGTTCCTCCACCAAATGCATAGCCGTTTAACATGGCAATAGTAGGCTGAGGTAAATTTTCTATTTTGGAGAAAACTTCCCCTATTTTATAAATATTGCGCTTTACTCGCTGTTCAGTTAGCGTTTTTCTTTCCTTCAGATCTGCGCCAACACTGAAGGACTTGTCACCAGCCCCCGTGAAGATTACCACTCGAATGTCTGGGTTAATACGGATTGATTCTGTGATTTCATCCAGCTCCTTTAACATGTCGTAGTTAAAGGCATTTAAAGCGTTTGGTCTGTTTAAGGTAACATAAGCCATATTTCCCTGTTGCTCATATTTAATTGTCTCCATACATACATCCCCCTTGTACGTTTTATATGAATAACCATATCATTTCATGATTATTCTGTCATCTGAGGTAAAATTAGGTCGATTTTCGTTATCTGATTTGGTACAATCAGTATAATAAATCTTTTGATAAGAGGTCTTAGTATGGAAATTTTTATTGCTCGACAGCCAATTTTTACAAAAGTTGAATCTGTTTTTGGCTTTGAGCTACTATATCGAAACAATATAGACAACACATTTCCCAATATAGACGGAGATACTGCTACTTTAGATGTGCTAACTCATTCTTTTTTAACCATAGGAATTAATGAGCTCGCAGGAGACAAGCTCTGTTTTATAAATTTTACAGAGAACCTTCTAGAAAAAGAAGTATTAAAGAAGCTCCCACCTAAGAGGATTGTCGTAGAAATACTAGAAAGTATTAAGTTCACCCCAGTTTTGTTAGAAAAAATACGTCAAATCAAAGCACTTGGTTTTTTAATCGCGCTTGATGACTTTATGTTTACACAGAACAAAGAAAACTATCATGAGCTATTTAAGCTAGTAAATTTTATAAAGGTAGATTTTCTCTCCACTCCAACACTAGAACGAAGAGAGTTAGAATATCTGATAAAAAGGGAGTATCCCCATGTCATCTTACTAGCAGAAAAAGTCGAAACCCGTGCACAATTTTATGAGGCGAAGACATCTGGCTATAGCCTGTTTCAAGGCTACTTTTTTGCAAAGCCGGAAATAGTTAAGGCTGCGGAAATTCCTCACAATATGATGATATATGTGCGGCTAATAAGTATGCTTCGAGATGAAAGTGTCCATATTGATGATATTGTGCAAGAAATTGAACGGGATTTATCGCTGACATTTAAAGTATTAAAAATGATCAACTCCCCTGCAGTACGTACCAAATCGAAGGTCAGGTCGATTAAACATGGTGTATTATTGCTTGGCCTAGAGGAGTTAAACCATTGGATTCACGTTCTCCTGCTACGAGAGGCTCGAGCACATAAAGAAAATGATGCGATTATTGAAGCTTCCCTGTTCCGTGCAAAATTCTGTGAGCAATTAGCCAAAAGGAACAGATGCCCTAACCCATCAGAATACTTTTTGCTTGGTATGTTCTCTTTAATTGATACGCTTCTTCAACGTAATATTCATCAATTGCTTAAGGAACTACCACTTTCGGATGAAGTAACTGCCACATTATCTGGAGTCGCAACAGAAATGACAGATTATCTGAACCTTGCTATTGCTTATGATGAGGTTAAATGGGAGGAAATAGGGAAAGGGATAAATACATTAGATATCGATTTCTCTACCCTAAATCGTTACTACATTGAAGCACGAAAGTGGTCGGCCGATATTGTCGCGGAGTTTTAAAATTCATTCCTAACTAGGAGGCCGGGACAAAACAAGTGAAAAGCAATTATGATTCTTCATCTTGATAAGAATCATAATTGCTTTCTTATTTCCTCTTGTATCTAATAAGTCATTCCTCGTGCCATATGCAATCTAACTCCCTAAACAATACAACGAATATGTGTATATTTAACTCAAATATTCTCATCTTATGTTTATTGCATTTTTTATAAAAAAGTGTACAATTGTAAGAACAAATGTTCTGTTTCAGGAAGGTGAGATATATGCCATTAATTCCAGAGGAAGCAATGCACTATTTTGAAAATATGATATATCTTCCTATGGTCATGACCATTTTAGAAAAAGATCGTATGATCTTTGATCAGGCTCCCTTTAAACTGAAGAAGCCGTACATAACATTAGTAGAAAGAGCAGTTAAACTTGTACAAAAGGAATTGAAAGAAACACATTTATACATGAATAGACATAGTATGAAAGTGTTACGCGGAGAGGGAGATGATATGTTCACTGAGTATGTTTTTTTTCATGGAGGTTATGAAGAACATCGTCGTTATTTAAATGTGCGGCTCCGCAACCGTGTAGAAGAGCTTTTGAGCATTTATTTAACTACAGCCAGTTAACGAATAAATCTTGGATGGTGAGGGTTTCTAGGTGTTATATAGTGGGTATTTAATAGATGGCTCATTCGTTTAAGAAAGTGGTTATTCAACATGTTTGCATAAGCGACCTGTCTGCTTACTGTGTTCACAGATACCGGCACTTGCACCGTATTACCGTTAGGCAAAGTAATCATACAACCTTTTTCAGTAGAAGTGTAGGATTCAATTGCGTTCAGGGAAAACCAAAAGTTTAAATCTGATTTAGGAGATAGCATAGGTATAAAAATGCAAGGATAGCCATAATCATGGGCGATTACGATTGGTAGCTTTAAGAAGTTTCCGATAATGTCTTTTGATAATTGAACAGAGTTTGTAAAAGGTGTGCCATAAAACGCACAAGAATGACGAACCACGTCATAAGGCTTTTTCCCTACATGGAAGGAATCCCCTGAAAAATTAGTGACTTGTGTAAAAACCTTGTTATTTATTATTTTCGGTTCTAATACTGCTGTTTCAAAAGTAACTAGAAAGGATTTATTTTCCATCATATTTGTCAATTATTTTCCCCCTTAGTAATTTTATAATTTAATTATAGTTAATTATGGAAATAAATCAATAAAAAATATCTATTATTCTAAAAGTTTCGCATTTACTATATAATCTAAATTTTCTTAAAATGATTGCAACCTTCTTTCTCCTTTTATATAATGGAAAAAAGGCATCGGGGTGATGGAAATGGACAAACATTATTCATATACAGATTTTATGAAAGCAGTTGGGCAAACTGGTAAAGCAAATTCTTCAGAAAAATTGTTAAATGAAATTTATCTTGATATGTTTTTGAACATTGTCCACCGAGAACAAAGCAGTAGCAGGTTACTTAAGCTGATCGATGAGGCGTTGGATCGAAAGGACAAGGAAGCATTTACTCATTTTACAAATTTGTTGATCCATTTAAAGAGTTAACCAGCCGCTTAACCAGCGGCAATTTTTTTTGACTACCAAATTGTAATTAATTGGATTTAAATTTATTGTTTATCCAAACAATGGAAAAGGGGAGATTCAGTGAAGTACTTGACTAAGTTATCCTTCATCATGTTTATTTGGTTGCTGCCAATGGTGGTACAAGCAGAAAGTACATGGGATATTGAAACTGCAGATGGGTATGTCGTTTACTCGGAGCCAAACAAAAATTCTACCATTCTATTAGAAGGCACAGGAAAGCAACTTTACAAGACTACAGGAATGAAACAAGGATTTTACGAAGTGACATCTAATGGGACAACGGGCTACATACATACACAGGAAGCAACAAGCATTTTCGACAAGCAAGCGAAAACATTCAAGGTAATAGATAACTCTGTTCCATACTACGTTGTACATAAAGGAGAATTTATTCAAAGGGGTACTCTTCATCAAGGAGCTGTTATGAATAGGACCAAGTCCATGACAGGCTATCACATAGTCGAGGAAGGAAAAGGAGTGTTTTACGTCCCTACTAAAGGAACGGCACCTACTTCTCAAGCGCCCATAGCTTCCCAACAGAGAAAAGCAAAATATCCGATGAGCTTAACTAATCCTAAAGAAGTAGCGATATTTGACAAGAATAATAGACAAATAGGGAGTCTAAAGGCAAACTCGTCTATTAAGCTCTTAGGTCTTAGTAAAGGGAAGGGAATCATATCTTTTCTAGGGAAGGATGCGCGTATTCCGATGGGTCAACTAGTACACAGCAACTTACTCCAGCCGAAAAAAGTATTAAAGCATGACGAACTGTCCTATTTTCTTCAAGTGATAGCCGCTTTGTATCCAAACTTTACAAAGTTAGAGGTTATTGGGAAATCCATTGAAGGGAAAGAAATACACGCTCTACGAGTGGGAAATGGAAAAAGAGAAGTATTGATAGACGGCGCTATGCATGCTAGGGAACACATGACTACCAATCTATTAGCAGAAATGATTGATACCTATACCCTTCATTACAAGAAAAAATCGAACTACAGTGGCTACAATGTTCATAGTGTATTAAATCAAACATCTATCTGGTTTGTGCCTATGATGAATCCAGATGGAGTTACCCTGGTACAAAGTGGTCCTAAATCATTAAGGTTTGGAAAGCTAGCCACTCAAATAAATGGAAGCACGAACTTTAATAGATGGAAGGCAAATATCCGTGGCGTAGATTTAAACGATAACTTTGCATCCAAATGGGAGACCATTCGAGGTGGAAATAAAAAGCCGGCTTACATGGCGTATAAGGGCTTCCGAGTATTTAGCGAGCCTGAATCTAGAGCACTAAGAGACTTTGTCAAAAAACATAACTTTAAAACATATATCTCCTACCATTCCTCAGGTCAGGTTATGTATTGGTTCAACTATCAGAATTCCACACGCTTAAAAAGGGATAGAGGACTTGCAACAAAGCTATCCAACATTACAGGCTACCGAGTACTTCCACCACAAAATTTACCGGGCTCTGGCTCATCGGCAGATTGGTTTATTCAAGAAACAAAAAATCCAGGGATTACTTTAGAAATCTCGCCGGCAGTGGGAGAAAGACCGGTACCATTATTCAGGTGGGATGCGATCTGGAAGCAAAACAAATCGATTGGATTATTTTTAGCCAAAGAAGCAACAACAAGATAGATTTATAGAAAAGACTGCAGCACGGATGCTGCAGTCTTTTTTTGAATGGAAGCATGCTGAGAATAGAAAAAACTTGCCAATCGCAAGTAAACGGTTCAATATCGCAAGTATTGCTGCCAATACCGCAAGAAACCAATTTCGCTCCGCAAGTAACACGCTGGCGACCGCAAGTAACTCGGAGCCAATCGCACGTAATGGAAGAACTCTGGAAATATTAGGATAATTATTGGCGGTTCACTTGGAATTAACAGCTATAGAATGTCCAATTGTGCAATCGCAAGCTCCAACGGGTTAATCGCAAAATACCCTCTCTTAATCGCAAGATCCAACTGGTAATCGCAAAATATCCTCTCCAAATCGCAAGATCCCCTATCCAAACAGCAAGAAGCAATCTTCCAATTGCAAAATCCAACCTCAAATCAAAAGCTCCACTCAAACCGAACCAGCTTCGCACGTAACTCCAACACCCCGCCAAGCTCTCCAAAATACTCAAAATAATTATTTTAAAACATACGTTCGTTTTATTCGTCTTCAAAAAGGGAATATGATACACTAAAAATATTCAGATATGGGAGGCTAACTTATGGATCAACTATTCGATTTACAGGCTCCGTATAAACCGGCGGGAGATCAAATAGAGGCGATTAAACAGCTAGTAGCAGGTATAGAGGAAGGGAAGAAGCATCAGACCCTACTTGGTGCTACAGGTACTGGTAAAACCTTTACGATTTCTAATGTGATTCAACAAATAAATAAGCCAACACTTGTGATGGCTCACAATAAAACACTTGCAGGACAGCTTTATAGCGAGTTTAAAGAATTTTTTCCGAATAACGCAGTTGAATATTTTGTCAGCTACTATGACTACTTTCAACCAGAGGCCTATGTTCCACAAACCGATACATATATAGAAAAGGATTCTAGCGTGAATGAAGAAATTGATAAGCTGCGACATTCGGCAACTTCTTCTTTATTTGAAAGAAAGGACGTTATCATCATAGCGTCTGTGTCCTGTATCTATGGTTTAGGGAATCCAGAGGAATATAGAGAAATGCTTGTTTCTCTTAGAACAGGTATGGAAATTGAGCGAAACCAGCTGTTACGTAAGCTGGTAGACATTCAATATGAACGAAACGATATTAATTTTACTCGTGGTACCTTCCGTGTTAGAGGCGATGTAGTGGAAATTTTTCCAGCTTCGAGAGACGAGAGGTGTCTTCGAGTAGAGTTCTTTGGAGATGAAATCGACCGGATTCGAGAAGTGGATGCCTTAACCGGAGAAATTATAGGAGAAAGAGATCATGTGGCTATTTTCCCTGCATCTCACTTCGTGACAAGAGAAGATAAGATGAAAATCGCTATTCAAAATATCGAAAAAGAGCTGGAGGAACAGCTGGCTTACTTAAGAAGTGAAGATAAGCTTTTAGAGGCTCAGCGATTAGAACAGCGGACAAGATACGACTTGGAAATGATGCAAGAGATGGGTTTTTGCTCTGGAATTGAAAACTATTCTAGACATTTAACGCTGAGAGAAGCAGGGGCTACCCCATATACACTGCTGGATTACTTTCCAGAGGACTTTTTACTCGTTGTCGATGAGAGTCACGTTTCGCTGCCGCAGGTAAGAGGAATGTATAATGGTGACCAGGCGAGAAAGTCTGTGTTAGTAAACCATGGCTTCCGTTTGCCATCGGCGCTTGATAACCGCCCATTGACATTTGAAGAGTTTGAACGTCATATTCACCAAGCAGTCTATGTGTCTGCTACTCCAGGTCCATATGAGCTAGAGCATACTCCTGAAATGGTAGAGCAGATTATTCGTCCGACAGGGTTGCTTGATCCTGTAATTACCGTGAAGCCGATAGAAGGCCAAATCGATGATTTAATAAATGAAATATATGAGCGTACGAAAAAGAATGAACGAGTACTAATCACGACTCTTACGAAAAAAATGTCTGAGGATCTGACTGACTACTTAAAGGAAATTGGGATAAAGGTGCAATACTTGCATTCAGAGATAAAAACACTAGAACGTATCGAAATAATTCGAGAACTGAGATTAGGTACCTATGACGTTCTTATCGGGATTAACCTCTTAAGAGAGGGTCTGGATATTCCAGAGGTATCCTTAGTAGCAATATTAGATGCAGATAAGGAAGGCTTCCTAAGATCGGAGAGATCGTTAATCCAAATAATCGGCCGTGCTGCGAGGAATGCGAATGGTCAGGTAATTATGTATGCGGATAAAATGACTGATTCCATGCGCAAGGCAATAGACGAAACGAAGCGTCGTCGAACAATTCAGATGGAGTACAATGAAAAGCATGGTATTACTCCGAAAACCATCCAGAAAAAAGTCGGAGAGGCTATACGTGCAACAAAGGTTGCAGAAGAAGAAACTACTTATGCGCAGCAATTAACAAGTGGAAAAGTCTTAACTAAAGAAGAAAAGGGTAAACTATTAGAAAATCTAGAAAAAGAAATGAAGGACGCAGCAAAAGCGCTTAACTTTGAACGAGCTGCAGAGCTGCGCGATGCGATTCTGGAACTCAAGCTGGAAGGGTGAGGTTTTTGAAAAACCAAGAAATTAGAATAGAGGGTGCACGCGCCCATAACTTAAAAAATGTAAGCCTGACCATACCTAGAGATAAGCTTGTCGTAATGACAGGATTATCTGGATCTGGGAAGTCATCTTTAGCATTTGACACGATTTATGCCGAAGGTCAGCGACGTTATGTAGAATCACTGTCTGCCTATGCAAGACAGTTCTTAGGACAAATGGACAAGCCAGATGTAGATGTCATTGAAGGGCTATCCCCAGCTATTTCTATTGATCAAAAGACGACAAGTAAAAATCCTCGCTCAACCGTAGCAACAGTGACGGAAATCTATGATTATCTGCGTCTGTTATTTGCACGAGTAGGCAAACCAATTTGTCCAAAGCATGGCATAGAGATTTCCTCTCAAACGGTTGAGCAGATGGTGGATCGCTTAAACGACTATCCTGAAAAGACTAGAATGCAGATACTTGCACCAATCGTTTCAGGTAGAAAAGGAACTCATGTAAAGCTGCTAGAGGACATGAAAAAGCAGGGGTATGTTCGTGTGAGGGTTAACGGAGACCTTATAGATTTAGATGATGATATCAATCTAGATAAAAATAAAAAACACAACATCGAAGTAGTGATCGACCGAATTGTAATGAAAGAAGGCATCGCTGCTCGCCTCAGTGATTCTATTGAGACAGCTCTACGCCTTGGTGATGGTAGGGTAATAATAGATGTCATGGAGCATGAGGAGCTTTTGTTTAGCGAGCATCACGCATGTCCAATCTGTGGCTTCTCTATTGGCGAATTAGAGCCACGCATGTTCTCTTTCAACAGCCCATTCGGTGCATGTCCAGATTGTGATGGCTTGGGAACCAAGCAAGAGGTTGATCCGGATTTAGTTGTGCCGGATAAAAATCTAACGCTAGAAGAAGGGGCAATCGTTGCATGGCAGCCTACAAGCTCCCAGTATTACCCTAATCTACTAGCGGCCGTTTGCAACCATTATGGGATTCCGATGGATGTGCCGGTCAAGGATTTACCAGCAGACCAATGGAAGAAGATTTTATATGGCTCTGGAAACGACAAAATTAGATTTCGTTATAAAAATGAATACGGTCAAGTAAGAGATAACCACATCTATTTTGAAGGTGTACTTGGTAATATAGAACGTCGATTTAAGGAAACCTCTTCTGACTGGACAAGAGAACAAATGGAAAAATACATGGGTGTTCATGATTGTCCATCATGTAAAGGATACCGCTTGAAGGATGAAACATTAGCGGTCAAGGTCGCATCTCTTCATATCGGACAGGTGACGGAATTCTCTATTGTGGAGGCATATCAATTCTTCAAGGAGTTGAAGCTTTCGGAGAAGGATTTTCAAATAGCCCGACTAATATTAAGGGAAATTAATGAAAGACTTGGCTTCTTAGATAATGTGGGGCTCGACTACTTAACGCTTAACCGAGCATCAGGAACCCTGTCAGGTGGAGAAGCACAACGAATTCGCTTAGCCACACAAATAGGCTCTCGCTTATCTGGCGTCCTTTATATCTTGGACGAGCCATCTATTGGATTGCATCAACGAGACAATGACCGATTGATAGAAACGCTGAAAAATATGCGGGATATTGGAAATACATTAATTGTCGTAGAGCATGATGAAGACACGATGATGGCTGCCGATTACTTAATTGATATTGGTCCAGGGGCAGGTGTCCATGGTGGGCAGGTAGTAGCTGCGGGCACGCCGGAAGAAGTGATGAAAAATGATCAGTCTCTTACTGGGAAATATCTAAGCGGTGAAAAATTTATTCCACTTCCATTAGAAAGAAGAAAGTCAGACGGTAGATTCATTAAAATAAAAGGTGCTACAGAGAATAATTTAAAAAATGTCACCGTAGAGATTCCACTAGGCGTATTTACAGCAGTGACAGGAGTTTCAGGCTCTGGGAAAAGTACTTTAGTAAATGAAATCCTATATAAAACGCTAGCGCAAAAAATTAACCGGGCTAAAACAAAGCCTGGAGCGAACAAAGGAGTAGAAGGAATTGAGCAGCTGGAGAAAATAATTGATATTGATCAATCTCCAATTGGACGGACTCCAAGATCCAATCCAGCTACTTACACAGGTGTTTTCGATGATATTCGTGACTTGTTTGCCAATACGAATGAAGCGAAGATACGCGGCTACAAAAAAGGAAGATTTAGCTTTAACGTAAAAGGCGGACGCTGTGAAGCGTGTCGAGGAGACGGAATTATTAAGATTGAGATGCATTTTCTACCTGATGTATACGTTCCTTGTGAAGTTTGCCATGGCAAACGATATAATAGAGAAACTTTAGAGGTTCGCTATAAAGGAAAAAATATAGCAGACATTCTAAAGATGACAATAGAGGATGGTTTAGCTTTCTTTGAGAATCATCCGAAAATAAGTCGGAAGATCCAAACGATGTACGATGTTGGATTGGGATACATGGAATTGGGTCAGCCTGCTACAACGCTTTCTGGTGGAGAAGCACAACGGGTAAAGCTGGCCTCTGAATTGCATAAACGCTCCAATGGGAAGTCATTTTATATCCTGGATGAACCGACTACCGGTCTCCATGTTCATGATATCGCACGCCTATTAGAGGTACTTCAACGTTTAGTGGATAATGGCGATACCGTGCTGGTCATTGAGCATAACCTAGATGTCATTAAGACAGCGGACTATCTAATTGATTTAGGTCCTGAAGGTGGAGATAGAGGCGGAACGATTGTTGGTGTGGGAACACCAGAGGATATAGCAAACAATAAAAAATCTTATACAGGGAAATACTTGAAGACTATTTTGGATAGAGACCGTGAGCGTATGGGTGCTGCTATTTCAGAAGCTTCCTCAAAATAAAGTTTTGTTTGAAACTTTTTAGAAGATAAACCGTACTAAATAGAGGGATATCAAATTGTATTATATTTTCAATTTAGGAGGAGGCCTTTCATTATGCAAGAGGAACGCAAAAGAATACTGGACATGGTTGAGAACGGTACTATCACTGCACAAGAAGCACTAGAATTACTAGAGGCTCTTGGGAAAACAACTACAACAGCAACTCCAACAGTAAATGAAGAAATGCAGTACAAACAATCTACTAACAGCAAAACATCATCTAAACAACAAAACCCTGACTTTTTGGATGATATCAAACGTGATTTCACAGTTATGGGCGAAAAGTTCATGCACTTAATGCAAGGAACAGTGGATAAGCTAAAGGATTTCGAATTTGATGTAAAAATCACAGATCCTATCGTTTTTGAAGAAAAGTTAGTAAAAGAGGGTATTGAATTTGACGATATCAGCATTAACATAGCTAACGGAAAGGTTGAAATAATACCTACCGAAGAGGCAAACGTTTCGGCTGTTGTAAAAGCTAAATGTTATCGCGGCTCAAATGAAGAAGAGGTTAAAGCTCGCTTTGCAGAGGAGTTTATTTTTACAACGGAAGCAAACAAGCTACGTGTATTCAGTGATATGAAAACTATTGCTACGCATGTTGTTCTATATGTTCCAAAAAAATCATATAACCATATTTCTGCTAGATTATTTAATGGAGACTTTACAGCGAAAAATCTGGAATTAAACACATTAAAGATTAGAACAACAAATGGAAAAGTTGATTTAGACGAGCTTACATTCAACCGTGGAGATATCGAAACAGGAAATGGTACAGTCCAAGTACAACGAGTGACTGGTGACTCTCTTGAAGTTGAAACAATGAATGGTCGCATCTATGTAGATGGAAAGCTAAAAGAAATTGAAGGCTCTTCCATTAGCGGTCAAGTAATCCTTACAACAAAGGATAAGGATGCAAGAAAAATAGAAGGTACGGCAATTGCTGGTACTGTAGAGATTTATGTACCGAAGAACGTTTCCATTAAAGGAGAAGTTACGACACAGCTAGGGAAAATTGATGTACAGCTTGCTGACGTAACGAAATGGAATGAATCAGAGCAACTTCTATACCGTAAAGTTGGCTTCACTAAAGTGACTGATTCTGAAGCAGAACCATTAAGAGTTTATGGCGATGCTAAAACAGGTGCTGTCTTAGTTCGTTACACGATTGATGGTGAATAAATAATTTGAAAGGCGCCTCTAATGAGGTGCCTTTTATTCAATAGCAGAGATTTTATGCCATGAGCTCCGTACGAGGGCACTTAAAAAAGTTCATTAAATATTAACAGTGAGTATGTGAAATGAAATCTGGTTACATACTCACTTTTTTATATCGTTGATTCCCATTTCGGCGGACGCTTTTCGCGGGCACGGCTCCAGCCTTCTCCCTCGCTACGCTCAGTCCGGGTGCTTCCGCTCGGTGCTCCTGTCGCTACGCTTTCGTCGCAAATAACATTTGCTGTTCCCGCAGAAGTCGCCGCCTCCATTCCATTCAACTCTTCCCCCTCCCGATAAGGATATCCCTTCATTCAACAAGGCCTCCCAGATTCTTTATATAATAAGTGTATTCCTAAAAGGTGGTGCGACCATAATTTCCAAACAACAAACGCTTAACCTAAGCCCTTATCTGGAATTATACGATTTAATCATCCCCAAAGATAATATGCTTCGCCAAATCAACGAGCTAGTTGATTTTTCCTTTATACTGGACGAGCTAAAGACAAAGTACTGCTTAGACAATAGTCGAAATGTAATCCCACCAATTCGAATGTTTAAATACCTATTACTAAAAGCGATTCACGACCTATCAGATGCCGACCTTGTAGAACGTTCCAAACGGTTTACCCTATGCGAGAAGTTTGTTATACAGAAGGTGCCAAAAGCAAATCATATTCGGTTCCCATCAAGTCCACGGTGCATAAGGATCAAGTGGAATTTCAAGAGACAGAGGAATTCAAGCTTATAGCGAAGAAACGATATAAAATAGAGGCGAAAAATAGTGAGATCTAAAATCCGCATGGCTATAAAACAGCCAAGTCAGCGGGTTTATTTGGCATGGAAATACAAGGTGCGACCACTATATTTGCGGTCAACCTCAAGCGTATATTGAAGCTTCTAAGCGAAAAAGAGTAAGAAATACATATGAAAATAGGGCAATTTCTGTTCAAACCTGAACAAAAAGTACCCTATTTTTTTAAAGCCTTAATAAGTTATAAAAAAGAATATAATTTTTCAGTTCCCTCGCTCCGTACTCATGGCATTTTTATTTTCAATTCTCATCGGATTGGTATCTAGGGATATCCAGTGTTTTCACCCTAATCAATGATTTTTTTATGTTACCAAATGGAATCGCACAGAAAAGTGAAATAGGTACTAATTATTCTATCTGTCGTGATAAAATAAAGATTATGAATAAAGAGGTTTGGAAGGAGCGGTATCAGGATGCCTCATGTTACAACGAAGGATGTTAAAGAAAAGTTTAACCTGACCCTAGTAAGTGGTGAAGAGGGGATAGGAAGACATATAGCGGTTAGTGATATCTCAAGACCTGGGATAGAGATAGCGGGATACTTTATTCACTATTCCTCTGATCGTGTCCAGTTGCTTGGAAAGACGGAGCTTTCTTTCTTTGAAATGCTCGGTCAGAAGGAAAGAAGAGAGCGCATGCTGAAGCTTTGTGCACAAGATACACCTGTGATTATTGTAGCGCATGGAATGGAAGTGCCAGAAGAATTAATGGAGGCTTCCAATAAAAAATCAGTTCCGGTTTTAACGACTACCATGCCTACTACCAGGTTCTCCAGTATGCTTACCAACTTCTTAGAGAGCAAATTGGCTCCTACTACTGCACTTCATGGTGTATTGGTGGATATTTATGGAGTAGGTGTATTGATTACGGGAAAAAGCGGGGTCGGAAAAAGTGAAACAGCACTCGAGCTAGTGAAGAGGGGACATCGCCTGGTAGCAGATGACTGTGTGGAAATACGGCAAGAGGGAGAAGACACCCTCGTAGGTAGTGCACCAAAGCTAATTGAACACCTTTTAGAAATAAGGGGCTTAGGTATAATAGATATCATGACATTATTTGGTGCAAGTGCGATACGAAGCTATAAACGCATAACATTAGTCATTGAGCTAGAGATTTGGGATGAGAAAAAGACGTACGATCGATTAGGGCTTGAAGAAGAAAAAATGGTCATCATTGATACTTCTGTAACGAAGTTGACTGTTCCAGTCCGACCAGGACGAAACCTTGCAGTCATTATCGAAGTAGCAGCGATGAATCACCGATTAAAGCGTATGGGTGTAAATGCTGCAGAGGATTTTGCTAAACGTTTAGACGATGTAATAAGCCAGAATGGCGAATTTTAAGAATGGTTGGAAGGGAGTAGTTTATGGATATTTTATTGGCAATTAATCCAGTGGCATTCGAGTTAGGACCGATTGAAGTCCGTTGGTATGGCATTATTATCGCGTTTGGCATCATCTTAGCTTATATAGTGGGCCAACGTGAAATGGTAAAAAGAGGATTTCATCCGGACTTTTTAACCGATTTATTAATTTGGGCAGTTCCGATTTCTATCATTAGTGCTCGAATTTACTACGTTATTTTTAAATGGGATTATTATTCTGAACATCCAGAAAGAATCATCCAAATATGGGAGGGGGGAATAGCCATCCATGGAGCTCTTATAGGGGCTTTCTTAACTGCGTATATTTATACTAAAAAGAAGAACAAATCTTTCTGGAAGCTCGCAGATATACTTGCTCCTAGTATTTTAATTGGTCAAACGATCGGTCGTTGGGGTAACTTTATGAACCAGGAAGCCCACGGTGGAGAAGTAACGAGAAGCTTTCTGGAGAATTTAATGCTGCCAAACTGGATTATTGAACAGATGTACATAGAGGGAAATTATTATCACCCAACTTTCTTATATGAATCCTTGTGGAATTTAATCGGGGTTATTATATTACTGCTTCTTCGTAAAGCAAATTTACGACGTGGGGAGAGCTTCCTCTTCTATCTTATCTGGTATTCATTTGGTCGTTTCTTTATTGAAGGATTACGTACCGATAGCTTGTATTTAGTGGAAAGCTTAGGTTTAAGAACGGCTCAGGTAGTGTCCATATTAACGATTGTGGTGGCAATCGCATTGCTTGTATATCGTAGAAAGACGATGAAGCCTGTAGTTCGTTATCAAGACAAGTAAAGAGGGATGGGGAAGAAATGGGGACAATCAAGAGAGGGATAAATGCTGGTTTACGAACAACTTGGACCTTAAGTAAGGTGATATTCCCAATCACCATGCTTGTGGTTATTTTACAATATACACCTGTCCTCCCATGGATCATCAAGCTGATTGAGCCATTTATGGGGCTTATTGGACTTCGTGGTGAGGCGGCTATCCCTTTAGTTTTGGGAAATGCATTAAATTTATATGCTGGAATAGCAGGGATCCTTTCTTTAGAGCTAACGGTTAAAGAGGTTTTTATTCTAGCGACGATGTTATCCTTTTCTCATAATATTTTTATTGAAACGAGTGTTGCCTTAAGGGTTGGTGTGAAGCTATGGGTCGTATTGCTAGTTCGCTTTGGGCTAGCGATACTTTCAGCTGTCGTAATCAATCTCGTTTGGCAAGGTGGAGGAGAAATTGCGAAGTACGGGGTTGTATCCGCTACTCAGCAGGTGCCAGAAGGCTGGATGGAGATTGGGCTGCTTGGATTGCAAAAGGCTGCCCTAGGAGTTTTACAGCTAGCTGTCATTGTTATCCCACTGATGATTATTATTCAATATTTAAAGGATAAAAATTACATGCAGAAGTTCTCTGAAAAACTTGCACCTTTTACTAAGTTAATCGGTGTACAGCCAAATGCTTCCTCCACATTGGTGGCTGGTTTAGTAATAGGCTTGGCTTACGGAGCAGGAGTGATGATTCAGGCAGTGCAAGAGGAAGGGGTAAGCAAGAAGGATGCCACTCTGGTATTCATATTTCTCGTAGCATGTCATGCCGTAGTGGAGGATACTCTAATATTTGTACCGTTAGGGATACCAGTACTGCCACTATTAATCATTCGAATTTCGACTGCTTTTGTATTAACCATATTGGTAGCCTATCTGTGGAGGAAAGCAGAACAACGTAAACAAGAGGAAGTGTTAACAGGATGAGATATAAAGCGCTATTATTCGATTTAGATGGTACTTTATTAAATACAAATGAGCTAATTATTCAGTCTTTCTTATATGTTTTGGGGGATAAATTTCCTGGGAAATATACAAGAGAGTCGGTTATTCCGTTTCTTGGTCCTCCTTTAAGGGAGACTTTCGACAGCATAGATCCTACTATGACAGAGATGTTAATCTCAACCTATCGAGAGTGGAATATCCAAAATCATGATGAAATGGTTACTCCTTTTGATGGGGTTGTCGAAACGTTGCAGCTATTAAAGGAAAGAGGCTATAAATTAGCGATTGTTTCCACTAAGCGAAGAGAAATGATTGATAGAGGACTTCGGTTAATCAATTGTGAAGATATGTTTGACACAATAGTTGGACTTGATGATGTTACCAATCCCAAACCAGACCCAGAGCCACTTTTACTTGCTTTAGAGCAGCTCAATGTGAAAGCGGAGGATGCCTTGATGATTGGTGATAATTATCATGACATCGAGGGAGGTCAACGTGCGGGCACAGACACTGCGGCTGTAGCTTGGTCCATTAAGGGAGAAGCATTTTTAGCTACTTTCAATCCAACCTATATAATCCAGCATATTAGTGAAGTTATAGATATCGCGGCAGGACAGCCGGCATGAGAAGGACAGAAAGGTATCCGATAAAGGGTGCAAATTCCCTTTGGCATGTCTATGACACAGTCCCTTTTTGGAAGGTAATGAAAAATTTTATTTTCATTCAAGCTGCCAGATATTCACCTTTTTTAAGCTGGAAGAACTTTTTCTATAAGAAATTTTTGAAGATGGAAGTCGGTAAGGAAACCTCATTTGCTTTAATGGTGATGATGGATATCATGTTTCCTGAAAGAATAAAGGTCGGCTCGAATTCAATTATCGGCTATAATACGACCATCTTGGCGCATGAATATCTAATAGATGAATATCGCATTGGGGATGTTATTATCGGTGATCGGGTAATGATTGGTGCCAATTCCACTATTCTACCGGGAGTTACTATCGGTAATGATGCTATCGTTTCAGCCGCAACGCTAGTAAATGCAGACGTTCCGGAGGGTGCCTTTGTAGGAGGTAACCCCATGAGAATTATTTATACGAAAGAAGAAATGCAGGAACGAAATATACTGCAGAAGAACTTAGACTGAAAAAATAAAGGGCACTGTAAAAACGGTAGCTTTTTAATAGCATCTTACATGATGAAGGCACTTACTATTCGACTTGAACAGTAAGTGCCTTATTTTATTACATACATTATTTGTCGGGAATATCGATACAAATTCATATAAAAAAGGATTAATTCACTTTATTTATAATAACTAATAACAAGCAATACAAAGATGGTTTTAGCTCTATAAAGCAAAGATATTACTGAATTGTGTATTTAAAATGTAAGGATTCACCTTGGTCAATAGAGAGTTGATTGGAATGGATGGCGGCAGACTCCTGTGGGAACAGCAAAATTCATTTGCGACGAAAGCGTAGTGACAGGAGCACCGGGCGGAGTGAAGGAATTAAGGAAGGAAAACTAAGGTCGTCACATCGTGTGACAACGTTTTCCTGACCAACATCCTGTTGGCCTCCGCGGAAAGCGTCCGCCAGCAATGGAGATCAACGACCTTTATTCGAAGGGATAAAAAATTGTGACAATTAAAGAATCAGTAGGATACTCCCCAAAAATTTAATCTAGAGTGTATTTTATTTCCCAAAAATGGATGGATTGACGTAACACTATAAATGCGTTAAAATTTAAATAATTTATTATATTAGTTCTCTAATTCTCTAGTGCACTAAAGTAAAAAGAGGTGATTCGGTGAGTAAGATTCAAATGTTTGAAAAGCCCTTAGGAATGCGTGACTCCTTTCCACAGGTTAACGAGCAAAAGGAATATGTTAGATCTATGGCTAGAAGTGTATTAAGAGAAAAGGGATATGATTTTATCAAAACCCCCTCTCTCGAATATTTAGAAACAATCGGAAGAGTATCAGCTATTGAAGAATCAGCATTATTTAAGCTCGTAGATAACCAAGGGAAAATGCTTGTACTTAGACCAGATATGACGACTCCTATAGCGAGAATTGCTGCATCAAAGCTATTAAAAGAAAAGAACCCTCTTCGTTTAGCGTATTATGCAAATGTTTTTCGAGCGCAACAGAGAGAGGGAGGTCGTCCGGCGGAATTTGAACAGCTTGGAATGGAGCTAATCGGAGATTTCAGTGCTTACGGAGATTGCGAGGTAATCTATACAGCGATAGAACTGTTAAAGGCTATTGGTTTAGAAAATTTTCACATTACCATTGGACATGCGGGTCTTTTAGAGAGTATCCTGACAGCCAACACTCGAAATAAGAAGGAATCTAGCGAGCTGAGACACCTACTGGTCGAAAAGAATGTGGTTGGGTATGTCCAGAAAATAGAAGAGCTTAGCTTGGAGCAGGCTGCTAAAGAAAATCTTCTTAGCTTAATAGAAAATGAGACAGCTACCTTAGAGGATTTTCCGGCGTTTGATCAGCAGGTTTTAGGGCAAATGAAGCAACTGAAAAGTTTATTAGAGATGCAAGTGAATGGATTGGAGCATATTTCGTTTGATTTTTCCCTAGCAAGTCATATGAGCTATTACACAGGGATGCTGTTTGAAATTTATGCAGAAGGCAGTGGATTTCCAATCGGTAACGGTGGTCGATATGACGAGCTCTTTGAACAGTTTGGAGTGAAGGTCGGAGCAACTGGCTTTGGAATCCGAGTCGATCGGTTAGTGGAAGTGTTAAATAACCAGGTCAATGAAGAACAGCATACGCTTGTTTTATTTGACGAACAATCTTTTTTAAAGGCAAATGTGCTAGCAGAAGGAAGAAGGGCAAATGGAGAACGAGTAACCCTTCAATTTATCGGTAGTGTGCATGACGTAGAGGTATTCACACAGAATTTCCATGAGGTAATCATAGTGGCAGAGGGTGGTTCTAACGATGAATGAGTTAACAATTGCAATGCCAAAGGGTCGTATATTTGAAGAAGCATATAAGCTCTTTATGGCTGCCGGGTTCGAGCTTCCAAGCGAAATAATTGATTCACGTAGATTGATTGTGGAGGCTCCCAAGGAAAACATTAAATTCATTCTCGCAAAGCCAATGGATGTACCAGTCTATGTAGAGCATGGAGTTGCCGATATCGGTATAGCGGGCAAGGATGTCCTGCTGGAGCAAGTACGTGACGTCCATGAGCTATTAGATCTTCACATAAGTAATTGCTATATTGCCACTGCGGGTCTTCCGAACACAAAAATGAACGAAGTAGCCCCGCGAGTAGCAACAAAATATCCTACCATTGCGACGAACTTCTACAAGGAAAAGGGAGAGCAGGTAGAAATTATTGAACTGAATGGTTCTATCGAATTGGCACCCATGATTGGGTTGGCAGATCGAATCGTGGATATTGTGTCCACTGGACAGACGCTAAAAGAGAACGGACTAGTAGAGTATGAGAGGATTGTAGATATATCATCCCGATTAATCGTTAACCCTGCTAGCTATCGAATGAAGAGTAAAAGAGTAAGAGAATTCGTTGGCCAATTAAAGGAAGAATTGAAGGGCAGGGACGCATATGAAGATTGAGACGCTTACAGAAATCCAATCTCTTCAGCGTACAGTTGAAGGAGTGAATAAACAGCAGCTAGAAACTGTTAGAGAGGTTATCCGTGAGGTAAGAGAAAAGGGAGAGCATGCCCTGCTAGCTTACACAGAGAAATGGGACGGTGTTAAGCTGACCAATCTTCTAGTTACTGAACAGGAGATAGAGGATGCCTATCAATCATTCGATGCTCAGTTAATTTCCGACCTCGAGGAGGCAGCTGAAAATATTGCCGCCTTCCATAAGGAGCAGGTAAGAGAGCAGATACATTTTCCTTTACAGAAGAACTCCTATATCCAATATAGAGTCACCCCCCTCGATGCAGTAGGGTTATATGTACCAGGCGGGACAGCCGCTTATCCATCCTCGGTTCTGATGAATGCCATTCCTGCAAAGGTGGCTGGAGTAGAACGCATCGTGATCGTTTCTCCTCCTGATCAGAATGGACAGCTCCCTGCTTCTGTATTAGTGGCAGCAAAAATCGCAGGGGTGAAGGAAATATACAAGGTCGGTGGGGCACAAGCCATTGCGGCACTTGCTTATGGCACAGAAACAATCAAAGCAGTAGATAAAATAACGGGGCCTGGAAATAGCTTTGTCGCTTTAGCAAAGAGAGAGGTATTTGGCCAGGTGGCGATTGATATGATTGCAGGGCCTAGCGAAATCGCGATTATTGCCGATGACACTGCCTATGCCGATGAGGTAGCTGCTGATTTATTAGCACAAGCAGAGCATGATGCATTTGCAAGTGCAGTGCTTATAACAACTAGTGACCGTTTGGCTAAAGAGGTGTCGGTAGAGGTAGAAAGGCAATTGAGCGAGCTACCTCGCGAAAAGATTGCAAGAGCCTCTATAGAAAGCTATGGACGAATTTATTTGGCAGAAACAATGGAAAAGGCTATCGAAGCAATTAATGAAATTGCTCCCGAGCATTTAGAAATCATGACAGAGAATCCGGAGGACATAGCGAAGGAAATTCGCCACGCAGGTGCTATTTTCCTCGGAAGATATAGCAGTGAGCCAGTGGGAGACTACTTTGCAGGAACAAACCACGTGCTTCCTACCAATAGCACTGCTCGTTTTTCAAGTGGATTAGGCGTAGATGATTTTGTTAAAAAGACGAGTGTTGTCTACTATTCAGAGGAAATGTGGCAGGAGCAATATCCGAAAATTGCTCGGTTAGCTCGTTTGGAGCAACTAGAGGGGCACGCAAGATCCGTAGAGTCACGTAGCTGGGAAAAGGAGAGATCATCTTGAATAAAAGAATAGCAAAAATTGAACGAATGACAAATGAAACGAAGGTATCGGTTGAAATCGATTTAGATGGAGAAGGAAAAGCGGTCATTAACACAGGCGTTCCTTTTTTGGATCATATGTTAGACCTTTTTACCAAGCATGGTCTATTTAATGCAACGATTCAGGCAAACGGCGATACTCATATAGATGATCATCATACGACTGAGGATGTTGGCATCGTTTTAGGGCAGGCAGTGAAGGAGGCATTGGGCAACAAAAAGAGCATTAAGCGCTATGGTAATGCCTTCGTCCCAATGGATGATGCGCTGGCTCAGGTGGTCATTGATATTTCGAACCGCCCGCATCTAGAGTTTCGAGCTCAGTTTCCTGCACAAAAGGTAGGAACCTTTGATACGGAGCTTGTCCATGAATTCTTATGGAAATTCGCATTAGAGGCTCGTATGAATGTCCATGTGATTGTGCATTATGGAGCAAATACTCACCATATCATCGAAGCGATTTTCAAGGCGTTGGCACGAGCGATAGACGATGCGATTACAATTGATGCTAGAGTAAAAGGAGTTCCTTCTACGAAGGGGCTACTTACTTAATTAGGAAGGGGACAGAAGGATGTCCATTCAAATATATCCCGCAATTGATATGAAGGGCGGAAAATGTGTCCGACTCTATCAAGGCGATTATGACCAGGAGACAGTTTACGGAGATTCTCCTTTCGAAATGGCGAAAAAATTTGTGGATGAGGGAGCCGATTGGATTCATCTAGTAGACCTGGATGGAGCCAAGGACGGAGAGAAAATCCACGGCAATGAAGTGATTCGTATTGCCAAAGAGCTGCCTGTTCAGGTGCAAATAGGAGGAGGCATCCGCTCTAAGGAGGATGTAGATTTTTATTTAACCAACGGTGTAAATCGCGTTATTATTGGCAGTCTCGCTATCTCCAAGCCAGAGCTTGTCGCAGAGCTTCTGAAGGAGTATGGAGGAGACCGCATAGTGATCGGTCTCGATGCGAAGGACGGAATGGTAGCAACACATGGTTGGCTGGAAACCTCTAGTAAATCTGCTGTGGAAGTGGGAAAATACTTTGCAGCCAAGGGTGCGAAGCATGTTGTTTTTACCGACATTGCGACCGATGGTACATTACAAGGTCCAAATCTGGAGGCTAATAAAGAGCTAGCAGTGGAAACGGGGCTGTCTATTATTGTTTCTGGTGGAATCAGCACATTGCAAGATATTGAGAAAGTAGCAGAGCTTGCAAAAGAAACATCTATTAGCGGAGTAATCACGGGGAAAGCGCTATACAACAATCGCTTTACGCTAGCAGAAGCATTGGAAAAGGGAAGAGGACTTGAAAGGAAGCAGAAACCGATGACCAACTTACAATTTGACGAAAAGGGACTAATCCCAGTAATTGTGCAGCACGCCATTACAAGAGAGGTTCTTACTCTGGCATATATGAACGAGGAGGCCTATCAAAAAACAGTCGAAACAAGAGAGGCATGGTTTTATAGTAGAAGCAGACAGGAGCTTTGGCATAAAGGAGAAACGTCTGGCAATACGCAGCGTGTAATTGGGATAAAAACCGATTGTGATTCAGATGCACTTGTCCTAGAGGTGCTTCCTGCAGGTCCTGCCTGTCACACCGGAGAGGAAAGCTGCTTCTATCAGCAGCTAGAGAAATTCGAAGAGAGCTTCGGCTATAATGTGATTTCTACGTTGATCGAAACCATTGCCAACAGGAAAAAAGAAATGCCAGAAGGTGCCTATACGACCTATCTTTTCGATAAAGGCGTAGATAAAATCTGTAAGAAGGTTGGAGAAGAGGCTGCAGAGGTTATCATCGCTGCGAAGAATAAGGATTCCGAGGAGCTGAAATGGGAAGCATCAGACCTTCTGTATCACTTGCTGGTTTTATTAGAAGAACAAGAAATCAGCTTTTACGACCTGTTACAAGTGCTTCAAAAAAGACATGAAACGAAATCCCGTAAAACTGAATAGATTGTGATATACTGAAGAGTATACTAATAAGGAGCGTTGTATAGACGTTCCTTATTATATTTCGGAGGAATATTTTGAATAAAAAGAAGATAAAGCAAACGAAGGAAAACATCATTTCATTCTTGCCAACAGGCGAGTACTATTATAAAAAAGCGTTAGATGAGCTACAAAAAGAAGAATACGAGAAGGCAAATAAATATTTAAAGCGTGCATCTGATTTAAGTCCAGATGACCCACTAATTTTGCTGCAATATGCCATACTTCAAATGGAAATGGAGAAATTCGATTTTGCTTATGAGCTGCTAAGAAGTGCACATGCCCTTGATCCAAATGAAGGAGATATAATCTTCTTCTTGGCGGAGGTAAATGCACACCTCGGTAATTTTGTGGAAGCTAACAAATATGCAAAATTGTATATAGAAAAGGATATCAACGGCGAATACATCGAGGAAGCGATGGAAATCATCGATTTTACCGAATCAGAGGAACTACTCTCTCTTCAAATGGATACTCCGTCTAGCGATGCGCTCTTTATGCAAGAAAAAGCGAGAAGGCTAATGGAGACAGGTAAATTTTCAGAGGCAATAGAGCTCTTGGAAAACCTAATTACGGATCATCCCGACTTCTGGGCTGCCTTTAATAACCTTGCGCTTGCTTATTTCTATGTAGGCGAAGAGGAACAGGCGAAGGCTCTTCTGCACCAGGTCTTAAGAGAAAATAAAGCGAATATTCATGCGCTATGTAACCTGGCAGTTATTCATTACTATGAGAAAAATACGGAGGAGCTAGAGCAAATAACGGCATTTCTTGAAAAAGTGAATCCATATTTTATTGAGCAACGCTATAAGCTTGGGGCGACCTTCGCATTAATCGGGAAATATGAGCAGGCGTTTAAATGGCTAAGAAGTCTACAGCGAAAAGGATTTGAAGCGGATCCAGGGTTTTATTTCTGGCTATCACACTCTGCTTATTTTGCAGGGCATGAAGAAATAGCAAAAAATGCTTGGAACCAGCTACTGAAACTAGATCCGGAGAAAGCTGGATTTGAGCCGTGGCTACCGCATATGAAGGAGCTAGATGAGAAGGAGCCTGACAACCAGAAGGAGCTCATCCTGGAAAAGATACAGGATAAGCATGTGAGTGAGCGAATTTTCGGCTTTTATTTGCTAGGAAAGTCAAAGCACCGCCAAGAAATCATTGCACATCCTAAATGGATCGTAGTAGATGAGCTTACAACCATGGAGAAGCTGTTTCTTGCAAATTCCTTGGGACATAAATTCAATGAAAAGGAGCCTGCTGAAAAGGCGTTTCTCCGTGCAATCGCTACGACCGATTTGCTTTACAGCGAGAACAAGCCATTAGAGAATTCTGCCTATTATTTATTCCAAATGTGGTTTGTTTTATTAGAGCGTGCTTTAACAAAGGGCTATGGCTTTAAAAATCCGAAGGCACTTGCTGCGGCAACCGAGTATATGTTTGCTTCCTCGAGGACAAAAAATGCGACGAAGAAGCAGTTTGCAGAGAAGTATGGCATAACACCCTCTACCCTTACGAAGTATGTAAATGAGCTCATTCAGTTTCTACCATTATTCGACAACTAGGCAAATATGTTGATGAATGGTTTGAAATTAGATAGATTGTAGATATGTGTTATGTAGGAGGAATTACGGATGACAGAAGAAAAAATCTATGACGTTATAATAATTGGAGCTGGACCTGCTGGAATGACGGCAGCAGTATATACATCTCGTGCAAATCTATCAACCTTGATGATTGAACGCGGTATACCAGGTGGACAAATGGCCAATACAGAGGAAGTAGAAAACTACCCTGGATTTGAAACTATTTTGGGACCTGAGCTATCAACGAAAATGTTTGACCACGCGAAAAAGTTTGGCGCAGAATATGCGTATGGCGATGTGTCAGAAATCGTAGTAGACGGTGACTACCGAATTGTGAAAGCAGGAGGCAAGGAATATAAAGCCTTGGCTGTAATCATTTCCTCTGGAGCAGAGTACAAAAAAATGGGCATCCCTGGCGAGCTGGAGCTTGGTGGCCGTGGTGTCAGCTATTGTGCGGTATGCGACGGTGCATTCTTCAAAGGAAAAGATCTTGTCGTAGTAGGTGGAGGAGACTCTGCTGTTGAGGAAGGTGCATTCTTAACAAAATTCGCGAACAAAGTGACAATCGTTCACCGCCGCGATAAGCTAAGAGCGCAAAAAATCCTTCAAGATCGTGCCTTTGCAAATGAAAAAATTGACTTCATCTGGAACACTACGTTAAAGGAAATCCACGGAACAGACGGAAAAGTAAGCAGCGTAACACTTGTTAGCACTGTAGACGGCTCTGAACGTGAATTCCCAACTCAAGGTGTCTTCATTTATATCGGCATGCTGCCACTAACAAAGCCTTTCGCTAACCTAGGCATCCTAAACGAAAACGGCTATATCGTGACAAACGATAAGATGGAAACAACCATCCCTGGTATCTTTGGAGCTGGAGATGTACGCGAAAAAATGCTCCGTCAAATCGTTACAGCAACTGGCGACGGCAGCATTGCTGCTCAAGCTGCTCAGCACTATATCGAAAACTTAAGAGATACGATGAAGTAATAAAAAGGCTGCGGGAGATTCTCCTGCAGCTTTTCTTTTTGGTGAGAGAAGGCTTGGATTGACAAGAAAGTGCCGTGACTGTAGGAAATGGGGAATAGGTGCGATTGAGTGTTTGGGATTATTATGCAATTAATGATGGCGCATTGGAAATGAAATCCATTACATGCGGTTGCTGTGAGTTTATTTGCGCTTTAATGAAGGATACTTGCGATGTTAGGGAGTTTACTTGCGGGGTTGGGAGTATTACTTGCGCTGAAAGGGGAAATAGGTGCGGTTAATGATCTTATTGGAATTATTATCCAAGTAACATTGGTTTATTAGCAATAAAAAACAACTACTTTACGCTCACTTTCGATTTGTGAGACATCCCCTCCTAAGAATTATTTAGCTTGCGTCAATTTAATAATCTCTTAATTTTTATGTAACTGTCTTGCAACATATTAAGTGTATAGTAAGAGTATATAAATTGACCCCCTTTTTATATAGGAACATTTTTAACAGGCTGTTTCACGGATAATAATCCTGAACAGCCTCTTTTTGTGTATTTTATTGTATAATATATAGTAAGAATAGAAGAAAGTTGGAGGACAACTAGTGCAAAGAATCGCTAATTTGCTTGTATGTAAGGATAATAAAGTTCTTTTACTGAAAAAGCCGAGAAGAAATTGGTACGTTGCTCCAGGTGGAAAGATGGAAGAGGGAGAGTCCATCCTGGTGTCGGCAATTCGTGAATTTACAGAAGAAACAAATGCAATTCCCATAGATCCTCATTTAAAAGGAATTTATACGATGGTAATTCAAGAGGACGGCAAGAAGCTCGACGAGTGGATGCTGTTTACGTTTGTAGCCAGAGATTTAGATGGTGTTCCTTACGAAGAGAATAGAGAGGGTGTACTTGAGTGGCACCCGGTGGAAGCACTTGAAACACTCCCAATGGCAGAAGGAGATAGAACAAATTTGCTGTTTGCAGTGAAGGATTTAGGAATGCAATACGGTACATTTGTATATACACCTGATTTTGATTTAATTGAAGAAACGATACAACAATCTTGGGAAGGAGATGTGAAAAGTGGAAATTCAACAAAAGCTTGATACGGAGGTTGTCATTATCACTGGCATGTCTGGGGCAGGGAAAACCGTTGCAATCCAGAGCTTTGAGGATTTAGGCTACTATTGCATTGACAATCTGCCTCCGGAGCTTTTGAGTGTGTTTATTAAACTAATGATTGATTCAAACAAACAGCCGAGAAATATTGCCGCTGTAATGGATTTGCGTGGAGGAGAAATGTTCCATTCCTTGGTTGATTCTATTAATCAGCTACAAGAAGAAAGCGCTGTAAATCCGAAGGTACTATTTTTAGATGCACAAGATGAAGTTCTTGTGAGAAGATATAAGGAAACTAGGAGATCCCATCCTCTCGCAAATTCTGGTCTTCCTTTAGATGGGATTAAAAAGGAACGTGAGCTGCTATCAGAATTAAAGGGAAGAGCCCAGTTTATTTATAACACCTCCAAGATGAAACCGCGAGAGCTGCGTGATAAAATTCATGAGGAGTTTCGAACACAAGGTAAAAAGGTGTTTACCGTGAATGTCATGTCCTTTGGCTTTAAGCATGGTATTCCGATAGATGCTGACCTTGTTTTTGACGTGCGCTTTTTGCCGAATCCCTATTACATTGAAGAGCTTCGACTAAAATCAGGTCTAGATGAAGAGGTTTCTGGCTACGTGTTAAAATGGGCAGATACAAAAACATTAATTGAAAAGCTCACTGATTTATTACAATTTATGATTCCCCAATATAAACGAGAAGGTAAAACACAGCTAGTTATTGCATTTGGCTGTACAGGTGGTCAACATCGTTCCGTCACCCTAGCTGAGTATTTTGGCAAATTATTTAATAATGAGGACAAAGCTGTTATCACCCATCGAGACGTCACAATTAGGAAGGATTTACAAGATGGAGCGTTCAAAAAAGCGTAAGAAAATAGTAATCATTGGAGGTGGAACTGGCCTTTCCACCTTGCTTCGCGGCTTAAAAAAGCATCCTATTGATATCACTGCCATTGTGACGGTAGCAGATGATGGAGGAAGCTCTGGGCGATTACGTGATGACTATGAAATTCCACCTCCTGGAGACGTTCGAAATGTCCTTGCAGCACTTTCAGATGTGGAACCGCTTGTAGAGGAAATGTTCCAATTTCGTTTTTCTAATTCAACAGAATTAGAAGGCCATACTTTAGGAAATTTAATGATAACAGCACTAACCTCTATTACTGGCGATTTCTCCCATGCTATCACCGAAATGAGTAAGGTGCTCAAAATCCATGGGAAAGTATTGCCTGCAGCTAATCAGCTAGTAACCTTAAACGCACAATTTGAGGATAAAACGGTCATTAGTGGGGAATCTAAAATACCGACCTATGGAAAGAGAATAGAAAGGGTGTTTATCACCCCAAATGATGTAAAGCCATTACCGGAAACAATTGCTAGTATTCGTCAAGCTGATATAATCGCAATTGGGCCAGGAAGTCTATATACTAGTATATTGCCAAATCTATTAGTAGATGGCATCCGCCAAGCAATCAAGCAATCAAAGGCCAAAAAGGTATATATCTGCAACTTAATGACACAGGCTGGTGAAACGAATAATTACACTGCCTATGATCATGTCGAAGCACTGATACAGCATGTAGACCACAATTTCTTAGATACCATTCTTATTAGTAATGAAGAGGTACCGGAGAACGTACAATTCTTATATAAGCAAGAAAAGGCCTCTCCTGTGAAGATTGATATCGAGAGGCTAGAGAGGCTTAATTTAGAGATTGTCAAAAAAGATATCTCGCTTGTTTATAATGGTGCAGTCCGCCATAATGCCGCAGAGGTAGCTAAGTGGCTAATGGAATACGCAAATACACAGGCTCACACAAGTCCGATTAACAGGAATCTCGTGTAACGCCAAGGAGAAAGGGGGAAACGGAACATGTCGTTTGCTTCTGAGACAAAGAAAGAAATGACACAGGAGGATTCGAAGCCTTGCTGTGCAAAATCAGAGCTATCCGCTCTCATACGGATGAATGGTTCCTTATCTTTTAGTAATAAAATGTTAAGCTTAGACGTACAAACAGAGAATGCTGCTATTGCAAGAAGATTATACACATTGATCAAAGATATATATAAATATGACGTAGAGCTGTTAGTTCGTAAAAAAATGCGTCTAAAGAAAAATAATGTATACATCTGTCGTATTCGTGAAGGTGCCAAGCACTTACTAGAGGACTTGAAAATCCTAAAGGAAGGCTTTCAATTTGAATATTCGATTGACCCTGGACTAGTAAAAAAAAATTGTTGTAAGCGTGCATATCTAAGAGGAGCCTTCCTAGCAGGAGGCTCCGTAAATAACCCGGAAACTTCCTCCTACCACTTGGAAATATACTCCCTTTATAAAACACACAGTGATGCATTAGTAGAATTAATGAATAAATTCGATTTAAATGCAAAGACCATTGAACGTAAAAAGGGTTTTGTGGCATATTTAAAGGAAGCGGAGAAAATATCTGACTTTTTAAGCATAGCAGGTGCCCACCAAGCCTTGTTAAAATTCGAGGATGTTCGTATAATTCGAGATATGCGAAACAGTGTAAATCGATTGGTCAATTGCGAAACAGCCAATTTGAATAAAACCATCAGTGCCGCTATTCGCCAAGTAGAAAATATTCGATTCATCGAAAATACCATTGGGCTTGACCAATTACCTGAGAAATTAAGGGAAATTGCCCGCCTCCGAGTGGAATACCAAGACGTCACCCTCAAAGAGCTGGGAGACATGGTATCTACCGGAAGTGTCAGTAAATCTGGTATCAACCATCGTTTAAGAAAGCTAGATGAAATTGCAGATGCTCTTCGAAGAGGAGAAACCATTTAGAGAAAGAGGCTGATAAAATAATGACAGAGCAACAAGTCGAAGTAAAATTACAATCTGGTTTACAAGCAAGACAAGCAGCATTATTCGTACAGGAGGCTAACCGTCACATCGCAGACGTCTACCTTGAAAAAGACGACAAAAAAGTGAACGCGAAAAGCATCATGGGCATCATGAGCCTTGCAATCGGAAAAGGCGCAATCATCACCCTAAGCGCAGAAGGCTCCGACGAACAAGAAGCTGTAGCAACACTTGCAAAATTCATCTCAAACGAAGAATAACCTTGCTGCCCTAAGACTAGGGCAGCTTTTTTGATGGGGAATAGTAGTCCGAAGTATCCGCTTCTTTCATTGCAAGGATTCAAGTGTCCGCTCCTATCATCGCAAAGACCGATCGCTAAATCGTGAAGATTGGCTTCCAAATCGTAAAGACCCTGCTTAGAATCGTCAAGACTTCTCCTGAAATCGCGAAGATTCAAGTGTCCGCTCCTATCATCGCAAAGACCAATCGCTTAATCGTTAAGATCGGCCTCCAAATCGTAAAGACCCTTATAATAATCGCAAAGACAGACCTCGTAATCGCAAAGACTCCTCCGATCGACCAGGCAAATCGCAAAGATTCCAGTGACCGCTTACTTCATCGCAAGATACGAGAGTATAATCGCAAAAATCCACCATCAAATCACACCCCCCACATACCCGACATCCACAAACGCACCACACAATAAAAAAATCCAAGGGAGTATCTCATCCCTTGGATCTGAATAGATTATTTTTTTAAGTCGCTGCGCTCTAGAATTTGGTCGATGATACCGTATTCTTTTGCACGCTCTGCAGTCATGAAATTGTCGCGGTCTGTGTCTCTAGAAACGACCTCCATTGGTTGACCAGTGCGGTCGGACATGATTTGGTTTAATTTATCGCGTAAGAACAAGATACGTTTAGCCGCAATCTCGATTTCTGTAGCTTGACCTTGAGCGCCGCCAAGTGGTTGGTGAATCATTACCTCTGCGTTTGGAAGAGCGTAACGTTTTCCTTTAGCACCAGCAGTTAATAGGAAAGCTCCCATGGAAGCGGCCATTCCTATACAAATTGTTTGTACGTCAGGCTTGATGAATTGCATCGTATCGTAAATTGCCATACCAGCAGTAATGCTTCCGCCAGGGCTATTGATATAAAGGGAGATGTCTTTTTCTGGATCCTCTGCTTCTAGGAATAATAACTGAGCAACAATGGAGTTAGCCACGTTGTCATCGATTGCGCTTCCTAATAGGATAATACGGTCTTTTAATAATCGAGAGTAGATGTCATATGCACGTTCTCCACGATTCGTTTGCTCGATAACTGTTGGTATTAAATTCATTCTGTATTGCCTCCTTAAAGGTGGTTTTGAGATTTTCTTGCTAAGTTATTCCTCAGCTGTAACTTTATCATACACATTATGGTCAAGGAAGGTCAAATATTACGCTTCAAAAAGTTCACTTGAATTAATTCCTATACATTTGTATAATAGTAAAGTCGCTTGCCCTCGTAGTTTAATGGATATGACACAAGATTCCGGTTCTTGGGATGGGGGTTCGATTCCCTCCGAGGGCGTTTATTTGAAACAGATTAGCCACCTTTCAAGCTTACTAGCTTTGAAGGTGTTTTTTATTTTATTGCCAGATTAATAAAAACAACACGTTAGCCAAAATTTGGTTAGCGTGTTTTTTACTTACCCTACTATACTACCCATTCCTTGCCAATTTTTATCCCTTTCTTTTAATTATTTTGGTAAAATAATGCGTCCATAGTTTTCTGCTTTGTCAGGTATAATGATTAACTGCAACTAGAATATACAGATAGGGTGGTTTAAGAAAGTGAAAAGAATAGTAATGATGCTTTTATCTATCCTGCTTGTTCTGGGGTTATTCCCAAAAGAACAGGCTTTTGCTGCGTCCTTTACTGACGTGACAAACTACCAGGATGAGATCAACTACTTAGTTTCGAAAAAGGTTATTACTGGCTATCCGGATGGAACGTTTAAGCCAACCAATAAATTAACAAGAATGCATGCTGTAACAATGATTTTACGAGAAAAGGGAATCACAGATTTTACAGCACCAGACCCTGGTTTTACGGATATAAAGCCTGGCATGAAAGGATATCAAGAGGTAGCGAAAGCAGTGCAGCTTGGTTTTATTTCAGGTAAAACTGCTGCAAACGGAACGAAGTATTTTGATCCGCAAGGGACTCTAACAAGAGGACAAATGGCGAAAATCCTAGTTTTAGGATATGATCTTCCTTCTAATAACTCCTATTCTTTTACAGATGTGACTACTGATAATGGTTTTAAAAGCTTTATTAGTACACTAGCTAGCGAAAATATTACAACAGGGTATTTAGATGGCACCTTTAAGCCAAATGGGAAAATTACTCGTCAGCATTTCGCTGTCTTTATGGCCCGACTATTAGATGATAGCTTCAAGCCTATGCCAAATATGTATGCTCATTTTATTGATGTTGGGCAAGGTGATTCTATTCTTCTTCAAACACCAAATAATAAAACCATGCTAATTGACGGTGGTACAAAAGCGGGTGGCGATAAGGTTGTCAGCTTTCTAAATTCAAGAGGCATTACAAAGCTTGACTATGTGGTAGCTACTCATCCAGATGCGGACCATATAGGTGGATTGATCCCTGTATTAGATAACTTCAAGGTTTCTAATTTTATTGATTCCGGAAAAGCGCATACTACACAGACTTACTACAATTTATTACAATTAGTGGATACGAAAAATATCCCGTACACGATTGCAACAACTGGCCAGAAAATTAACCTAGATTCCTCTATAACTGTCCAGGTGCTTCATGCAAATAGAAATGCATCTGAACCCAATGATGCTTCCATCGTATTAAAGGTTACGTATAATGGGGTATCCTTCCTGTTAATGGGAGACGCTGACACTAATATAGAAGCTTCCATTATGGCTAATTATAATGTGAAAGCGACCGTTCTTAAGGCAGGTCACCACGGTTCTAACGGTAGCAGCTCTGCGAAATTTATAAGCAATGTGAAACCTATCTCTACGATTCTAAGTTATGGGAAGGAGAACACTTATGGGCATCCTCATGCAGATGTAGTTACGAGATTAAAGAATGTCGGCTCTAAAATTTATTCTACGGCTGCATCTGGAAACATTACGGTTACAACAAATGGAACAACTCATGGCGTCTCAGCGAAAGCTTGGACTGGTACTGGATCGGGAAGTGGCACAGGAACAGGAAGTGGTTCCGGCACGGGTGGAACAACAACACCTTCCACTTCAACAGCTGTGAAGATTGTAAGTAAGGATCTAAGTGCAGAAATCGTTGGAATTAAAAACACTGGCACGAAAAGTGTGAACCTGAAAGGGTGGACACTAGTTTCGGTAGAGGGTAACCAAAAGTTTACCTTCCCGGATTACACGTTAGGAGCAGGTAAAACGGTTTACGTAACAAGTGGACCTAAAGCCAAAACGGGCACAGGCTACATTAAATGGACTGGCTCTTCGATCTGGAATAACAGCGGAGACGCTGCGAAACTATTAGATGCTAACGGTAAGCTAGTGAGTGAAATGAAATAATAATGAGACTGTAGGTGAACATCCTGTTTACCTGCAGTTTTTTTGTTAGACAGGTTAGGGATTAAATGGTTGAAGGGCATTGGCTAAGATGCTGATGAGTAGGAGATGCTACTAGGGGGAATAGCTACTGGTGAGGAAGGTGATTCGCCTGATTTTCGGCTTACTCTCATTCACAGATACTTTATTCTCACATAGGCTAAGCTTACTCTCGGATAAGATTCCTTTACTCTCATTCAGCCCCGTTACTTTCGTTCGGCAGGAGCTTACTCTCGCTTGGCCGCCATTTACTCTCGGTCGGCACCAGCCGATGAAAATCTTCTCCTAAAATGAGCTCCGATTTTCAGCTTACTCTCGGATAGCGGTGGTTTATTCTCATTCATAGATACTTTATTCTCGCTCAGGGGAAACTTACTCTCGGATAAGGCCCCTTTATTCTCATTCAGCCTATTTACTCTCGTTCGGCTAGAGATTACTCTCACATGGTCATCATTTACTCTCATTCAGCACAGCTGACGAATCTATCCTCCGAAAGCGAGATTCAATTTCGGCTTACTCTCGGATAGCCGAGGTTTACTCTCATTCACAGATACTTTATTCTCACTTAGGGCAAAATTACTCTCGGATAAGGTCCCTTTACTCTCATTCAGCCCATTTATTCTCGTTCGGCGGGCGATTACTCTCACATGGCCACCATTTACTCTCGGTCGGCGCCAGCCGATGAAGCCCTTCTCCGAAAGTGAGCTCCGATTTTCAGCTTACTCTCGGATAGCGGCGGTTTATTCTCATTCATAGATACTTTATTCTCGCTCAGGGTAAACTTACTCTCGGTCGGCACCAGTCGATGAAAATCTTCTCCTAAAACGAGCTCCGATTTTCAGCTTACTCTCGGATAGCGACGGTTTACTCTCATTCATAGATGCTTTATTCTCGCTCAGGGTAAATTTACTCTCGGATAAGGTCCCTTTACTCTCATTCAGCCCCGTTATTCTCGTTCGGTGGGCGATTACTCTCACATAAGCCCCATTTACTCTCACCCGGCTCCCGCACACTCACCAGCCCGCCCTTAATGAAGACAACTTTCAGGAAAAGCTCAACTTACTTCTCCCATTTTGCTTGTACAGGAAATTCCATCCATTGGCGGTTACAATTAACTCTCGATTCTTCATTAGTTTAGGTTATTCTAATATACGGGCATACTCAGAGATCTCTCGGATAATCTAAAAGTATTCTCGGTAGGGAATCCCGTCGCATGGTGATGCTAACCGTTTCCACATTCCGATACCTACCCAGCAGCAGCTTCTACTAACCCACGAATCTCTCCAATTAGTGATACACTAGAGGAAAGATGGGAGGGAGTAGCATGGTAGTGGATTTTTACACGAGGCCTGGCTGTCATCTTTGTGATGATGCTCGGTTGATGCTGAAGCTGGTGCAGGAGGATGTTTCATTTGAAATAAATGAAGTGAACATAGAAGAAGATGATGAGCTGCATGAGAAGTATATGCTGATGATTCCTGTCATCGCGCTGCAAGGAAAGATTGTTCAGTATGGACAGGTGGATTATGTGACGATCTTAGAGGCATTGGAAAAATAATGCCTCAATGGGTCTCGGTTGCGGTTCAATACATATTACGGTATAATTCGATACGGATGTATATATTTTTTTATGTATATGGGACACTTTTGTGTCCAGTGGGACAAAAATGTCACAACGGAAGAGGAAGTGACGGATGAATTCTTTTCTTGAAGCGCAGGTGACCCTGTTGCCAGAGATGAAGGAATTGCTGCAAAAGCGGTATCGGATTCTTCAAACAGTTCAGCTTGCCAAAGGTATGGGCAGACGACAATTAGGGGAACATTTAGGTCTCTCCGAAAGAGATGCCCGGAAGGAAATGGACACGCTAAGAAACCAAGGACTAATTGAGATTTCAAGGGATGGAGCTTCTATCACGAGTGAAGGAACTAAAATTCTTCTGGAATTAAAGCAAATTGTCCAAGAGTGGTCTGGTCGATCTCAGCTAGAGGAAGCACTGCAAAAATATTTAAGTATAAAAAAAGTGATTATTGTTCCAGGAAATGCAGATACTAATAATAATACATCTATGCTTTTATCTCAGGAAGCAGCGAAGTATTTGGAGGGTATCTTGGGGAATGGCAATATCATTGCAGTGACAGGTGGCGAAACCATTGCATCCATCTCGACCGCGTTGCCGGAAACAAACAAATGGAAGGATCTATTGTTTATTGCGGCAAGAGGCGGGGTAGGGAAGGACGTAAGGCTACAAGCAAATACGATAGCCTCCTTATTTGCCAATAAACTGAACGGTTCTTACCGAACTTTATATATGCCAGATAGTTTAAGCGAAGAAGCCTATCAGGCAACGAAAAACGAACCGTTTATCCAGGAAATGATGGAGTTGTACAACCAAACGAACATCATCATCCATGGAATTGGTGATGCGCTTGAGATGGCTAGAAGAAGGAATTCGGGAGAAGAAGAGTTAGCTCGTCTTCGGGAACTAGGAGCGATAAGCGAAGCCTTTGGATATTATTATAATGACCAAGGGAAAGCGGTGCATAGAATCCCGACGATTGGTGTACAACTAGAGCAGTTGAGAAACATAGAGCACCTGCTGGCGGTTGCCGGTGGAGCAAAGAAAGCCAATGCCCTGCTATCCTACTTTAAACAAGCACCTCCACAAACGGTCCTTGTGACTGACGAGAGTGCCGCAAAAGAAATGATGAAGATTATACCAACAAATTAGGAGGAATATTACATGCCAGTTAAATTAGCGATTAATGGATTTGGACGTATCGGACGTAAAGTATTTCGTGAGGCAATCAACAATGAAAAAGTAGAAATCGTTGCAATCAACGACTTAACAGATGCTGCAATGCTTGCACATCTTTTAAAGTATGATTCTGTTCACGGAATTTCTGATGCAGACATCACATCCGAAGGAAACTACCTGATTGTAAACGGGAAAAACATTCATGTTTACGCTGAAAAAGACCCAGCTGCATTACCATGGGGCGAGCTTGGAGTAGACATCGTAATCGAAAGTACAGGTATCTTCCGTTCTACTGAAACAGCTGGTAAACACTTAGAAGCAGGAGCTAAAAAGGTTATCGTTTCTGCACCAGGACAAGGCGGTATGCCAACATTCGTAATGGGTGTTAACGATGACAAGTACAACCCAGAAACAGACCATGTTGTATCAAATGCTTCTTGTACAACAAACTGCTTATCACCAATCGCAAAAGTTTTACAAAACAACTTTGGTATCAAACGTGGAATGATGACAACTGTTCACTCTTACACAAACGACCAACGTATTCTTGACCTGCCACACAGCGACTACCGTCGTGCTCGTGCAGCAGGAGAATCTATGATTCCAACAACTACAGGAGCAGCTGCTGCAGTAGCAAAAGTTCTTCCTGAGTTAAAAGGAAAATTAGATGGATTAGCTGTACGTGTTCCAACACCAAACGTTTCACTAGTAGACTTTGTTGCAGAGCTAGAGAAAAACGTAACAGCTGAAGAATTGAATAAAGCTTTAAGAGATGCATCTGAAAACGAATTAAAAGGTATCCTAGATTTCAACGAACTTCCATTAGTATCTATCGATTACAATGGAAACACTGCTTCCTCAACAGTAGATGGATTATCTACAATGGTACTAGGGGACAACATGGTAAAAGTATTAGCTTGGTATGACAACGAGTCAGGCTACTCTAAACGCTGTGTAGACCTTGCTGTGCTAATGATGGAAAAAGGACTATAATTTGCATAGCGCTCCATATTCTGATTTATTTTGAATAGCGTTTAAGCAACAGACCCTCTATAATAAAAGAGGGTTGAGAGGAGCAAGGGATACCCTTTGCTCCTTTCTTGTTAGTAAAGAAATGTACTTTTGGTAACACTAATTCTCTGCATATTAAAGGAGGCTATTTCATGAATAAACAAACGATGCGTGACGTAGATGTAAAAGGGAAACGAGTATTCTGTCGTGTAGATTTCAACGTACCAATGGAGAATGGAGAAATCACAGATGACACTCGTATCCGTGCAGCACTTCCAACTATCCAGTACTTAATCGGTGAAGGTGCAAAGGTTATTCTTGCAAGTCATATGGGTCGTCCAAAGGGAGAAGTGAAGGAAGAGCTTCGTTTAACGAAGGTTGGAGAGCGTCTATCTTCTCTTCTTGAAAAGCCTGTTAAAAAGCTTGATGAATCTATCGGTGCACAGGTTGAGCAAGCGATTAGTGAAATGTCTGAGGGAGACGTCGTTTTATTAGAAAACGTGCGCTTCCATGCAGGGGAAGAAAAGAATGATCCAGAATTAGCAAAAGCCTTCGCATCACTTGCAGATATCTATGTAAACGATGCATTCGGAGCAGCACACCGTGCACACGCGACGACAGAAGGAATTGCAAAGCTATTGCCTGCTGTTTCTGGATTACTAATGGAGAAAGAGTTAGATGTGCTTGGAAAAGCATTATCTCAGCCAGACCGTCCATTCACAGCAATCATCGGTGGAGCGAAAGTTAAGGATAAAATCGGTGTCATTGAAAACTTATTGGACAAGGTAGATAACATCATCATTGGTGGTGGATTATCTTACACTTTCTTAAAATCTCAAGGCTATGATATCGGGAAATCCCTTGTAGAGGATGATAAGCTAGATCTAGCGAAGTCCTTTATTGACAAAGCAAAGGAAAAAGGCGTTTCCTTCCACCTACCTGTTGATGCGGTAGTAGCAGACGATTTCTCTAATGATGCAAATACAAAAGTAGTACGTATTGATCAAATTCCTTCAGACTGGGAAGGTCTTGATATTGGACCTGACACAGTGAAGCTATATGGTGATATTATTAAAGCTAGCAAGCTTATTATCTGGAACGGGCCAATGGGTGTGTTCGAGATGGAGTCATTTGCAAACGGCACAAAAGGTGTGGCGCAAGCAATGGCAGAAACTCAAGGTTACACAGTAATCGGCGGTGGAGATTCAGCTGCAGCGGTTGAAAAATTCCATGTAGCAGATAAAATGGATCATATATCCACTGGAGGAGGAGCTTCGCTTGAGTTCATGGAAGGTAAAGAACTTCCAGGAGTATCAGCATTAAACGATAAGTAATTAATGGAGGCGATGAACATTGCGTAAACGAGTGATTGCGGGAAACTGGAAAATGTATAAAACGTTACAAGAGGCTACAAACTTTGTAAGAGGGTTACGTGAGGAGAACATCTCCTCTGAAAAGGTAGAAGCAGTTATCTGCGCCCCAGCATTGTATTTAGACCGACTTGTGAGGGAAACGAAGGATTCCTATCTTTCTATCGGGGCTCAAACAATGCACGAGGAAAAGGAAGGCGCATTCACTGGGGAAGTTAGTGGGCATCAACTCCAAGAAATTGGCGTTCGCTACGTAGTAATCGGACATTCCGAAAGACGCCAATACTTTAACGAAACAGACGAGTCTGTGAATAAAAAAGTAAAGGCTGCGTTCAGCTATGAACTCACTCCTATCATTTGTGTAGGAGAGTCCTTAGAGCAACGCGAGCAAAATCAAACCGAGCAGATTGTATCCGGTCAAGTATCTGCTGCGCTAGAGGGACTTTCCGAGGAGCAGGTAAAAGCATCCATCATCGCATACGAGCCTATTTGGGCAATCGGTACAGGTAAAACTGCTACAGCGGATGATGCGAATGAAGTATGCCGTGCAATTCGCGAAACAATCCTGGATAGCTACGGTGAAGAAGTAGCTGCTGCAGTCCGTATTCAATACGGAGGTAGCGTAAAGCCGGAAAATATCGAAGAGTTGCTTTCAAAAGAAGATATTGACGGGGCTTTAGTTGGTGGAGCAAGTCTCCAGGTGGATTCTTTTGTGAAGCTTTTGGAGGCTGGAGCAAATGTCTAAAAGTCCTGTGGCACTAATTATTTTAGATGGCTTTGGAATGCGTGAAGAGACTTTCGGAAACGCAGTTGCCCAAGCGAATAAACCCAATTTCGATCGTTACTGGAATGAATACCCGACTTCTCACCTGATTGCTTCAGGTGAAGCAGTTGGTCTTCCAGAGGGACAAATGGGGAATTCAGAGGTTGGCCATTTAAATATAGGTGCTGGGAGAATTGTTTATCAAAACCTAACACGTATTAATAAATCCATCCGAGATGGAGAATTCTTTAAAGAGCCTGAGCTCATTGCTGCAATCGACCATGTAAAGAAGACAGGAGGAAAGCTTCACCTGCTTGGCCTTCTATCTGATGGAGGCGTGCACAGTCACTACTCCCATCTATTTGCATTGCTACGACTAGCAAAGGAGCAGGGCTTAGACCAAGCCTACATCCATGCTTTCCTAGACGGTCGTGACGTTGGCCCGAGAACAGCATTAGGCTTTGTAGAGGAAACAGAAGAAAAAATCGCAGAAATCGGAATCGGTAAGTTTGCAACAGTTAGCGGACGCTACTATGCAATGGACCGTGACAAACGCTGGGATCGTGTGATGCTAGCTTACAAGGCAATGGTCGATGGCACTGGTGGAACTAGCAAGTCTCCGAGGGAGGGCATTGAGTCCTCTTATGACGCAGATATCGTTGACGAGTTTGTCATGCCTTTCGTAATTGAAGAGGATGGCAAGCCAGTTGCAACAATCGACTCTGGAGATGCGATTATCTTCTTTAATTTCCGACCAGATAGAGCAAGCCAGCTATCCATGGCACTTAAAACGCCAGGCTTTGATGGTTTTGTTCGAAGCGATAAACATCCAGAAAACTTGAAGCTTGTGACATTCACACACTACAGCGAAGATGTCGTGGCAAATGTCGTATTTAAAACGATGGACCTTCACAACACATTAGGTGAAGTGCTGGCACATGAGAATAAAACACAGCTACGCATTGCGGAAACGGAAAAGTATCCGCATGTTACATTCTTCATGAGTGGTGGTCGTGAAGCAACCTTCCCAGGAGAAGAGCGTATCCTTATTGATTCTCCTAAAGTTGCTACTTATGATTTGAAGCCGGAAATGAGTGCGTATGAAGTTACGGAAGCATTGGTTGCACAAATCACAGCAGATAAATTTGATGCAATCATCCTAAACTTCGCGAACCCAGATATGGTAGGACACAGCGGAATGCTTGAGCCAACTGTGAAGGCAATCGAGGCTGTAGACGAATGTCTAGGCAGAGTAGTAGATGCTATTTTAGCAAAAGGTGGCGCTGCGATTATTACAGCAGACCACGGAAACTCAGACGAGGTAACTACGATGGAAGGAAAGCCAATGACGGCTCATACAACAAATCCAGTCCCTGTTATCGTAACGAAAAAGGGAGTAACGCTTCGCGACGAAGGGATTTTAGCCGATTTGGCACCGACCATGTTACATTTATTAGGAATAGAAACACCGCCTGAAATGACAGGTAAAACATTAATGGAAACGGAGAGTTGAAAATGCCAATTATTACACAAGTTCAAGCACGTGAGGTATTAGATTCACGTGGAAATCCAACAGTAGAGGTAGAAGTATTTACAGAGAGTGGAGCTTTTGGTCGTGCAATCGTTCCATCTGGTGCGTCTACTGGTGAATATGAGGCAGTAGAGCTACGCGATGGCGATAAATCAAGATATCTTGGAAAAGGAGTTCTAAAAGCAGTTGAGAACGTAAACAACATAATTGCTAATGAATTAGAGGAAAACTTCTCTGTTCTTGACCAAGTATCTATCGACCGTGCAATGATCGAATTAGACGGTACAGAAAATAAAGGAAACCTAGGCGCAAACGCTATTCTAGGTGTATCTATGGCGGTAGCACACGCAGCTGCTGACTACTTAGATGTTCCTTTATATCAATATCTAGGTGGCTTTAACTCTAAACAGCTTCCTGTTCCAATGATGAACATCTTAAACGGCGGTGAGCATGCCGACAACAACGTGGACATCCAAGAATTCATGATCATGCCAGTAGGAGCAGAATCTTTCCGCCAAGCACTTCGCATGGGCGCTGAAATTTTCCACAGCTTAAAAGGCGTATTGAAAGAAAAAGGATTAAACACAGCTGTTGGTGACGAGGGTGGATTCGCTCCAAACTTGAAATCTAACGAAGAAGCACTTGCAACTATCATGACTGCAATCGAAAAAGCTGGCTACAAGCCTGGCGAAGAAGTATTACTTGCAATGGACGTAGCTTCTTCTGAGCTATTCAACAAAGAAGATGGCAAGTACCACTTATCAGGAGAAGGCGTTGTAAGAACTTCTGAAGAAATGGTTGATTGGTACGAAGAGCTTTGCAACAAATACCCAATCATCTCTATCGAAGACGGTTTAGACGAAAACGACTGGAATGGCCACAAGCTATTAACAGAGCGTATCGGAAACCGCGTTCAATTAGTAGGAGACGACCTATTCGTAACAAACACGAAAAAACTTGCACAAGGAATTGAGCAAGGCGTAGGAAACTCTATCCTAATCAAAGTAAACCAAATCGGTACACTTACTGAAACATTCGACGCAATTGAAATGGCAAAACGCGCTGGCTACACTGCAGTAATCTCTCACCGCTCTGGTGAATCTGAAGATGTAACAATCGCAGACATCGCAGTAGCAACAAACGCTGGCCAAATCAAAACAGGAGCACCATCACGCTCTGACCGCGTAGCAAAATACAACCAATTACTACGCATCGAAGACCAACTCTTCGGAACATCTCAATACCTAGGAAAGAACACTTTCTACAACCTACGATAAGTGAGATATAATGGGCCGCCCACATGTTTGTGGGCGGTTTTTTTGTTTGGTGTGGGAAATTAGTGCGGCTGGGAGACTCATTGTAGCAAAAACCATGGGGATTGTAGCAAAAATAGAGGTCATTGTAGCAAAAATGGCCTTGATTGTAGCAGTTTTTCTTCTGCGGGGATCCATTGTAGCAAAAACTCTAGGGATTGTAGCAAAAATGGGGGTCATTGTAGCAGAAATGGACTTGATTGTAGCACTTTTTCTCTCAGGACATTCATAGAGAAAAAGAATGTTGTAAAAATTGACCCTAATGTTGTAAAAATGAGCGGTAATGTTGTAATTCTTCTTCCGCGGAAAAAGAATGTTGTAAAAATAGCCTCCAATGTTGTAAAAACAGACCATAATGTTGTAAAAACCACGGCCAATGTTGTAATTCCGCCACCTCGACCACCTAAAAGAAAAAACCCCTCACAAAACAAAAAAGCTGCTTCCCCAGAAGCAGCTTTCCCATTCCATCTTATCCATACATATAAGGGCCAATCAGTAAACAAACGACCACCAAGTTAAACAACGTCGTAAACATGACCGCAAAATTAAATGACTCGTCTGTGACCCGCAGCTTGCTAATCACAAGCGGCACGACAGATAAAAGAACCCCTCCCAGTAACAAGCCCACCAATTGCAGACTACTCTCCACGAAAGGCAATGTACTAAGGAGAGTTTCAATCGATATCATCTGCGTGAAGAAGATTGCCTGGGAAATGAAAAGCACTAAAACAAATAAGCCAAAGATTTTGCTATGCAAGTTCACAATATGCTTCTTTTGCAATCCCACCAGCAATCCATAGACAATCACCAAAGTAGCGACGATCCAAGTGAAAGAGAAGATGATAAGTATAAACCCAGTAAACACCTTAGAAATCAACGAGTACAAAGCTTCCTTCAAGTCTCCATCTTGAAGCTGTTTACTTTCTTCAATTAATTCCGCATCAGAGGATGCAAACTGTAAATGCTTCTTCGTGCCCTCGATATCAAAAAAGAGCACCGTATCCTCGTTCAGCATGGTCGGACGGTCGTTATGCTCACCGGCTTTGCTAAATGCCGAAGCAGTCACAACCAAACCCTCAAGCTTGCCAGCGTATAATTGGTTGGACGCAGAGAAGGCTACATAGGTGGCATCACCCGCAGTAAGTATGCTTGGCGTTCCTACACCGGATAGCTTGCGGCCTGTCTCTTCACTCATAAAAGTCACTGTCTCAAATGCGACCTGTTGGTTTTCAGACAAATCAAATGCTGCAAGCTGAATCGTTTTGGATTTCGAGCCGCCAGCAATCAGTGTTGTTTCTGCAAGCACTCCATAGCCGTCCTTCATTTCCATAAAGTCCAATGAATTGACGATATCCATTGTACCAAGCTTAAACGCAAAAAGTTCCCTCACTCCATCAGCTAGCTGATAAACGACAAACTGGTTCTCTGTCTTACTCTTCGTTACCACGAACACGACATCACTCACCAGCTGCACGTCATAGATAGGCTCAACAAAAGGAGTCACTTGATCACCTACTACCACCTCTTGCTCCTTCGTCCAATAGACTAGCTGCTCTTTATTCACAACAAAGTTATCAACGCCTTTAGCGATAATCTCTTCACCAGAAGCGTCTTTGCGAATCAGTGCTTCATTGCGGTAATAATAAAATTTGTCCCGGTCACTCCACGTATTCTTCGTGGTAGTGAAAATCTCATATGTATGCAAATGCTCACAATCTAGCTCCCTATCACAGCCCAGCACGTATTGATTATCAAAATCTCTTAAACTGATTGTGTAACCAGCATCCTCTTCGACAACTTGAATGACAGAGAATCTACTTTCTGGGGCATCCACCGAGAAGGCTCTAGTCCATTTTTCAGATGGAAGCGAAGTTTGCTCGTTTAAGGTAAACCAATAGTTTAGGCCGATTAAGCCTAAGGCAATAAGGATGGCGAAAATCCATAGTCTGTTTTTCATGATGATTATCTCTTTTCCTAAATATTTGTGCCCCGCATTAAGGGACAGTAAGACTCCCACATCAAGATGGGAGACAGCTAAGTGGGAGATCAACTGTCCTATAGCCCGATTGGTTCAACTAATGATTGGTGTGGGATGAAAGAAAACCCCCACCAATCAAAGTTTCACTTTATCCCGCATTAAGGGACAGTAAGACTCCCACTTCAAGATGGCAAAAGAAATAAGACAGCTAAGTGGGAGATCAACTGTCCCTAAAAGCCCGATTGGTTCAACTAATGATTGGTGGGGGATAAAGAAAACCCCCACCAATCAAAGTTTCACTTTATAAGTCTATTATAATATGAATTTCCTCTTTTTAGCAGATGGAATTAACTCTATATCTTTGTTCATACTATTGTAACTTTCTAATATCTTTGTTATGATAAGAGTTGTTGTGAAAGTTTCTATCAGGAGGTGTAACAATGAGTACATTTTTAATGGTATTATTAGTAATCGTGTCACTTGCTTTGATTGTTGTTGTATTATTGCAATCAGGAAAGAGTGCTGGACTGTCAGGAGCGATCTCCGGTGGAGCTGAGCAACTATTTGGCAAACAAAAAGCTCGAGGTATGGACCTTGTGTTACATAGAGTGACGATTGTTCTTTCAGTATTGTTCTTTATTTTGACAATTGCTGTTATGAAATTCTAATAAGCATGCGTACGCCTGGCCAACAGTCGATTGGTTAGGCGTTTTCTTTTCTATTTTTTTATACATAAGCTAAAATAAAAGCAATAGGTGTGAACGGAGGTTTTATTGAATGAGAATTACGACACCGAAGCCATTCTTTTTCCAGGCTGGAAAACGTGCTGTCCTACTGCTGCATGGTTTCACGGGGAACTCCTCAGATGTCCGAATGCTTGGGAGATTTCTAGAGAAGAACGGCTATACATCCCTTGCGCCACATTACAAGGGACATGGGGTGCCGCCAGAGGAGCTGCTGGAGACAGGACCACAAGACTGGTGGAAGGATGTGATCCGTGCATATGACCGCTTAAAGGCTGAGGGCTATGATGAGATAGCGGTTGCTGGACTTTCACTCGGAGGCATTTTTTCATTAAAATTGGGGTATACAGTCCCTGTAAAAGGAATTGTCACGATGTGCTCGCCGATGACGATGAGAACAACGGACCTCATGTTTGAGGGAGTGTTAAAATACGCAAGAGATTATAAACGATATGAAGGAAAGTCGGCGGAGCAGATAGAAGAAGAAGTAGAGGCAATCCGCCAGCGACCAATGCAAACACTTGGTGAGCTGCGTGAATTCGTCTACAACGTCCGCGAAAAAGTGGATCATATCTATGCACCGTTACTAGTGACGCAAGGGAAGAAGGATACCGTGATCGACATTAACTCTGCCAACTACATATACGAGCAGGCAGAATCACTCGACAAAGATATCAAATGGTATGAAAACTCGGGTCATGTTATTACGCTAGATTCCGAAAAGGAGCAGCTACACGCTGATATACTAAACTTTTTAGAATCACTGGACTGGAATGTGTAAAACAGGCCGATTGCGCACACGCTGAAAAAGGAGGGATGTTTTAGGATGGACAATTTAAAGGAAACATTATTGGAATTAATGAACGATGAAGCATATAAGCCGATGACCACAAAGGAAATCGAGGAGCATTTACAATTAGAGGATGCAGACGATTTTAAAACACTCGTCAAAACACTTGTCCAAATGGAGGACGCTGGGCAGGTAGTTCGCTCACGCTCTAATCGTTATGGTGTCCCAGCTCGCATGAATTTAATCGCAGGAACATTTATCGGGCATGCAAAGGGCTTCGGATTCGTTGCCCCAGAAGAAGATGGCATGGACGATATCTTTATTCCACCAACGGAAACGAATGGTGCGATGAACGGAGACAAGGTGCTCATCCGCGTATCGAAGGAATCCTCTGGAGACCGTCGTGAAGGGTCAATCATCAAAATTACCCAACGCGGTACTACACAGGTAGTAGGAACGTTCCAGGATAATAAAGGCTTCGGCTTCGTCATCCCGGATGATAAGAAAGTTCCGATGGATGTATTCATCGCAAAGGGTGACACGCTAGGTGCCATTGAAGGGCATAAGGTAGTAGTGGAAATCACCGAATGGCCAAGTGAAAGACGCTCGGCTACAGGGATTGTTACGAAGATTCTTGGGCATAAAAATGACCCAGGTGTCGATATCCTGTCTATTATCTATAAGCACGGTATTACGATCGACTTCCCGCAAGACGTAATCGACCAAGCGGAATCCGTGCCAGACCAAATCGCTGAAGAGGATCTAGAAAATCGTCGTGACCTTCGTAATGAAGTGATCGTAACGATTGACGGAGCAGATGCGAAGGACCTGGATGATGCTGTAACAGTGCAGAAGCTTCCAGATGGTACGTATAAGCTGGGTGTCCACATTGCAGACGTTAGCCATTATGTGACGGAGGGCTCGCCGATTGACCGTGAAGCGTATGACAGAGGAACGAGCGTTTACTTGGCAGATCGTGTAATCCCGATGATTCCACATCGTCTGTCGAACGGAATCTGTTCCTTGAATCCACAGGTGGACCGTTTGACGCTATCCTGTGAGATGATCATCGACGGCTCTGGTATGGTATTATCGCATGAAATCTTCCAAAGTGTCATCAAGACAAAGGAGCGTATGACGTATTCCGATGTTTACAAGATACTAGAGGAAAAGGACGAGGCTCTCATCGAGCGCTATAAAGACCTCGTGCCGATGTTCGAATTAATGGCAGAGCTTGCAGAGATTCTGCGCAATAAAAGAGAGCGTCGTGGGGCAATCGATTTCGACTTCCCAGAGGCAAAAATTTCGATAGATGAAGACGGCTGGCCAACTGGCGTATCCATTCGTGAGCGTACAGTAGCAGAGCGTCTAATTGAAGAGTTCATGCTTGCTGCCAATGAAACAGTAGCAGAGCATTTCAAATGGATGGATGTACCGTTCATCTATCGTATCCATGAGGATCCAAAGCCAGAGAAGCTACAACGCTTCTTCGAATTCCTGACAAACTTCGGCTTAGTCGTGAAGGGTTCAGGAAACGATATTCATCCGAAGGCACTTCAAGAAATCATCGAAAGTATTGAAGGAATGCCAGAGGAGCCGGTAATCTCGACTATGCTGCTTCGCTCACTACAGCAGGCGAAATATTACGCGGAATGTCTAGGACACTTCGGTTTATCGACTGAGTTCTATACGCATTTCACTTCACCGATTCGTCGTTACCCGGACTTGATCGTGCACCGATTGATCCGTACGTATCTGGTGAACGGAGATGTATCCTCTGCAACGATTAACCACTGGGGAGCAATCATGGACGATATCGCGGAGCATACGTCGAAGCGTGAGCGCCGAGCAGTAGATGCAGAGCGTGACACGGATGCACTGAAAAAAGCGCAATATATGGCCGATAAGATCGGCGAAGAGTTTGAAGGTATCGTAAGCTCTGTCACAAACTTCGGGATGTTTATCGAGCTTCCTAACACGATTGAGGGGCTTGTCCACGTAACGAACATGACAGATGACTACTATCGCTTCGATGACCGTCAAATGATGATGATCGGCGAGCGCTCTGGTAAGCAGTTCCGAATTGGAGACGAAGTGACTGTTCGAGTGGCTTCTGTTAATCCAGAGGAGGCTGCTATCGACTTCGAGGTAGTGGGAATGAAGAAATCCTTCGGCCGAACTCGCAAGGAGACTCCTAAGGTCATCCATGCCTCCAAAAGAGGCAGCGGCAAGGATCGTAAGGACAAATCTCAGCCAGGACCGAAAAAAGGACCAAAACAGAAAAAGAAATTCTACGAATCCGTTGCGAAAAAATCGCAGCGCAGAAAGAGACCAAAGAAAAAATAGAGGAGCGTAACAGCGCGCTCCTCAACGCTGTGTAGGGGTGAATCCATTGGCAAAGAAACACGACGACAAGGTGCTTGCCCAAAACAAAAAGGCGAGCCATGACTATTTCATCGAGGACACCTTCGAGGCGGGGATCGTCTTGCAGGGAACCGAGATCAAATCCATCCGAAACGGGAAGGTACAGCTAAAGGACTCCTTCGTCCGAATCCGAAACAACGAGGCATGGATCTCCAACATGCACATCAGCCCATACGAGCAAGGGAATCGCTTCAACCACGACCCACTTCGCTCACGTAAGCTGCTGCTGCACAAAAAGCAGATCAACACGTTAATCGGAGAAACAAAGCGCGAGGGTTACACCATCGTCCCTTTGAAGATGTATATTAAAAATGGCTACGCCAAGGTATTAATCGGACTAGGAAAAGGGAAGAAGGACTACGACAAGCGCGACGTCCTGAAGCAGAAGGAAGCAAAACGCGAGATGGAGCGTGCGTTTAAGGCACGGAATCAATAAAGAGCCGGACCGCAAACAAGCCAGAACTCTAAACCAAGCAGCTGGCAAGGAAGAACCTGCTAGCATTGGAACAAGCCTTTCCCTTGAATTTTGACCAACTTTGATGTATCATTATCACTGTAACGAAGCTTACATTATTCCATAAACGGGGACGTTATGGATTCGACAGGGATGATCTAAGCTTGAGTTGCGCGTCAGAGGCTCGGCTCTGTAAAAACGGACCTTATAATAACAGGCAAAACAAACAACAACTTAGCATTCGCAGCGTAAGCTCGGATCTGCTCTAACTATCCATCGCCCATGTGGCTAGGTAGAGCTCACTCTTAGTGGGATACGGCTGTCAGTGCCACTTGAGCTGCCAGCAAGAGATTTCCAAGTTAGCGTACAGGACGCCCGCTTATCGGCATAATGTCACGCGAAACCCAAATAGGTAAGCTACACGCGTAGAAGCTTAAGTGTTAGAGTTTCTGGACGCGGGTTCAAATCCCGCCGTCTCCATACATTGGTAACCGTCACTTGTGGCGGTATATCAACGGTTATAACTACATCGGGGCGTTTTACGTTTGCTAGTCGCAAGCATATTTCGCTTAACAATCGACCTTCTAATCTTTAACGGATTGGAGGGTTTTTTGTTGTCTAAAAATAATCGTAAGCATGGCGTATTTGCAGTAGATAAGCGCTTTGATAATATTACGATAAACAGAACGTCTATAAGAAACGTAGGATTAGAAATCATTCAAGCGCTACGTATCGTATTTCGGCAAATGGAGATAAGCAAAAGAAGCGTTATCTAGAGAAATCGTAAGGGTTACAAAAGACAGACTACCAGACGTATTCGATTCCATGATAGATAACATCCAGCAAACAGGCAATGCAACGGTATTTAGGACGTTAATACAAGCTCACGGTATGTTGATTGAATCAAAATGGATTGTAGGTAAGACCTTTTAACTTTATATTTATTACCTACTAGGTATATATTAATCTTAAAAAGATTGATATTTTACTTTATCAATAATAATTTGATATGTATATTACAAATTATAATCCTTTTCTTTATACTACTTTCTTTATTCTATCTTAATTGTTATATTTTACATTGTAAGTAAAATGTTTCTTTATGTACATAACTCACAGGTATAAGAATAAAATAAGAAGGAGAAAGATATAACGATGGTTTTTATTCACAAAGAAGATATGGACGCTTTATTGCCAAAGACTTGTCCTCCAGAAAAGGCCATTTCTAAAGACGTTGACCCTGTATACAGGTTTATTGAAAATGAAAAAGTGGAACCAATTGATTTTAAATCACATAAGGAAAGAGAAATGAAGTACCCATCTTATCAGGAATGCGGTAGACTAGCCATTTCCTTTTATACTTCAGAGGAGGCAGTTGAGAAAGCTCTTCAAAGATTTCCGTTTTTTAGGGATAAAAAAGTTGCTTCGGGTAAGATAACATCCAGTTGCGGAAAACTCTTCACAAAGAATGGTCATATAAATTTATGGCTTTATAAGGGGGTAGATATGGTAAGAGTGTTTACAAGAGAGGAGAAGAATGGTGAAGAAGAGTAAAATTACATACCGTGAGTTAGCTAGTACCGAACTTATCCATGTCTTTGAATACTTTGATTTTCCTTTATTTTTTATATCTAAAAATAAACAAGATGAATTGTATTTAAATTATTATATAAAAAAGTTAGAAGATAATATGGATCAATGGTTTTTCAGTAGGATTTCAAATAAAGAGTTACAAAATTTGATATATAAAAGAACATCAGTATTAGCTTTATTAAATAATCTTAAAGAAAAATCTAGATTGACTTATTTAACAATCGACTCAAATATACAAAATGATGATGAATATATAGAGATAATACCAGTAACCCAAGAAAACTTACTCCCGAATAGCTTCCCGGAAGTGGATTATTTTGTAGAATATGATTATCATACTGATAACGAATTGGTAGAAGTAGCAGAAGATCTTATTGATACATCTATGGTTAAATTAGTATTAAAAGATTCTAGAAATAGTCATGATATTGGACTAGATGTTTTCATTGGTGTCCTAAATAATTTAAAGAAATCTTTGAATCAAATTGCAAGTGATATTGGAACTAAATTATTGGGTGCAGAGACTAACTCAGAAATCAATTTAAGAATCGATTCACTTCAACCCTCTTCTTTTGGAGTAATATTAAAAACAGAACCTCTCGAGAGGGATTTATTCGAAATACAGGAAAAGTCATTAAATTATTTATTCGATATCATAGGGGATATACCAGTCAAAAAATCTGAAGTAATTAAAGAACAGGTAGAAATTGATGAAGTGTATTCTCTCGCCACTATAAAAAATGTAAATAATTTGCTGAAAGATGTGGCAGATAAAAGATTTACATTAATATTAGAAGCCGATACACAGTCTAGAACTAGAAAAGCTGTAAAGTTTGAAGTAAATTCCTACGATAAACTTAATGTATTAACAGATATTTTGAGGGAAAAAAGTGAAATTACAGAAAGTGTAACTGAAATTGAAGGGATGTTAACATCTATAAATACCATAAATAACAAGTTTAGAATTCTTTCTGAAATATTTGGAGATATAAGCGGTAAGATGTCTAAAGAAATGTTTAAAAAGTTAAAAGAGGATGGGCAACTACAATTTAAAGTTCCAAGTAAAATCAAAGCCACTCTGAAGATAGAAACGATTAATGATTATATTGAGGATCAGCATACAACTAAATATATTCTTGTTGATTATGAGCAACCTGAATAGGTGTCGATAAGTCTTTGAAAAATAAAGAGTTGAATCGGATTATTCATTTCAAGTTTATTCTATAGTAGAAACTCCACATTGCCACCGAACTACATCGAATTAGAAATAATTCTTATAACGAAATCATATGATTTCATACAGTGTCAAAACCCTTGTTATCAAGGGTTTTTTCTTTTGGTTCTATAATATTTGTTGGGGTATCCAAACAACTTCACAATAAAAAAAAGCACAAAATCACACTTTTTTATATACTTGAATTGACGAGAAACAAGCAATAGAAAGGTGATTTGTGCTGTTTGAATTTTAACATGAATATCCCAGGATTCTAAGGTGTAGAAATTAAAAAAATAGAAGAGCTGGAGATGGGCGTGGCGATTTCGGTTGAACTACCACGTCAAGCGTATGACCGTTATTTTCTACAAGCGTCGTCGTTATGTGTGTACTTGTAGGAAGCGCTTCGCTTAAAAAACAGACTTTATCGAGCGTTATCAACGTTTTAGCAAAGAAGCGAATCAAGCTTTAAGTATTCAATCGATTAAAGCAAAGACATTTAAAGAGGCGGAGGAAGTGACGGGAATCTCCAGCACGACAAGTAATCCGCCGCTTTAAGAAAGTCGCACACAAAGAGATGGTCAAAGGTGTTCAATTGCCGAAGGCCATTGCGATTGATGAATACAAGGGCGATACAGATGCAGGAAAATACCAACTAATTATTGCGGATGCCGAAACCAGAGAACCGATCGATATCTTGCCAAACAGTCGCAAAGAAACGATTAAAGATTATTTAAGACGCTATGGTAGTGAAGTGAAAGTCGTTGTGATGGATATGAGCATATGCTTTAAATCAGCTGTCCGTCAGTCTTTAGGAAGACGGTCATTGTAGCAGACCGCTTTCATTTTTGTCGTTATATTTATTGGGCATTGGACTCGGTTCGTCGAGAAGTCAGTGCAAGCGAATGCGTCATGTGCTCTATAAACGTCCTGTAAAGCTGAAAGAGAAGGAACGATTCTACTTAGCGTGATATACAGAAATGTCGCCCGTCCTAAAAGCTGCATATGAATTAAAACAGGCATACTGCGAATGGTTTGATTGCTCCAAAAAAGAAAAGAATCTAGCGAAGATCAAAGAAGGACTCTTTGAATTTTATAAACTAGTGGATGAGTCGGGAATCCCTGCATTTAAGCGAGCGGTTCAGACCTTCAAAAACTGGCAGACTGAAATCTTGAATAGCTTTACATTCGGCTATTCTAATGGCTTCTTGGAGGGCATTAACAAAAAAACAAAAGTGATGAAACGGAATACGTATGGATTCAGACGTTTCAATCACTTCAAGGCGAAGATCTTATTAAATTTAAAGTATAAAAATATGGGTGTTCATGTGGGATGAAATTCATGCGGAAATTATTTCACCCCAACATTAGACTTAGAACCTATATAATTTGGTCTTTTGAAGAAAAGAGATATAGATTGTATATTCTGAATACGCAACAAGTTCATATGGTAAGTGAACTTTATCCTTCTTAATGTTAGGCATATAACAGCAAAGGAATGATGTTCTTATTTTACAGACGTAAAATTTATTTTTTTAAGATACGTCTTGTTTCGGCGTATTTCTGTCTGAGTTCATTTCTTTCTAATTTTAGGCGAAGCTCCTTACCTATTAACTTAACAATCTTCCATGCACCTTCTTGAAAATTCGGATATGCGTCCATGTATTTAACGAACGGAGAATTAAATACTTGTTTGGCATCAGTATCAAATCCGCTAGGGGACTGAGTACCGTAAACTCTATTAGGCACGTCTAACGTAGATAAATCATATCCTCCGTATACTGGAGCATTTATAGCCTTATCTAATGTAAGTTGTATAGCAATATCGAAAACCTTTCCTTTAATTTCAACCCATGAGTGGTCAAAATACTGTGTCTCTACTTTTACTTCTCCAATACATAACTCGTTATCAATTTTTTGTTCTCTTAATAAAACATGAAAAATGCTGGAGATTAAATGGCATGCACCTGGATTAGGATGTTTTTTATAATAATCCGATATTGCAAAAAAAGTATTAAAAATCTTCTCCTTTTGTTCGTGCTCGAATGGAGTCTCTGTAGCTACTATTCGAAAAGACTTAGTTTGACTTAAAGTTGCTTTTTTCATAACCTTCTCCCTTCCCTCTTATATTGTTAATTATATCATTCACATTATTGGAATAATACACCATAAATGTTATGGTTAATTGAATAGAGCAAGAAAACTTTACTTTATAGATGGATTTATTTCTTTACTCGCAAAGGCAAATATAGGAGTAAAAAAAACAGTATTGCTTTCTTTATTTAACATCTAATCCAACTATTTTTTAAAAGGTTGGATTAGATTAACATTAATGTAGCTGACTATAGATAGTTTTATTTCCTGGTTACGGTATAATAGATTAAAAGGTTTCTTATTATTAAGTTATTTAGAATTCATAGAATATAAAGGGAGATTTAAATGAGTTGGCATTTTGGTTCATCTGTCGAAGCAATACCATATGCAGATGCTAATTCATATTCACTAGGAATTAATGATGTCATTAATGAGATTTTATATAACTCATTGTATAATAATGGGTGGTTAATTAATTATGCGTGTGAAGTTAGAATCTCACTTTAAAAGGAGCAGTCATATAATTTAACTGCTCCTTTTTTATCTACAGAACGCAACGATTGAGAAGAGGGTTTAGATGAGTACATGGATATTTCAAGGTAATCCAAAAAGATTCAATGTTGATGATTATTTGTTAGAGAATGAAAGTATTTGGTGGTCTATTCGCCAACATCATTTAGCTGAACGAATTCAATTAGGTGATGTGGTATTTATTTGGCGATCTGACGGTACAAATAAGGGGAGTGGGGGAATTATTGCTAGAACAGAGGTTATAAGTCTACCCCGGGATTATACAAACGATGATGGGTCTTCTCGATACTGGTATGAGGATGTGAGTGGAGATACATATTTGGCTGTTGAACTTAAGGTTCTAGAGGTAGAAGTAGAAAATTTATTAAAGCGTACAGTATTGCTTAAAGATGATATTTTGAAGGAACTTCCTATATTAAAATTGAAACAAAATACTAATTACCTTTTAGACGATAACTTAGGATTAAGCTTAAGTATTGCTTGGAAAGAGTTAAGCTCCAGCAATAATGTAACTTTAGGTGATACATATGATTTACCAGTTTTAGATTCTAACGGTCGTGTTAGAGAGTACAACTACTATCCAGATGAACTGAAAGGCCAGGTTATATTTGAACACTTAATAAATAATAAAACACATCGATGGATGGATATTAATATTCTTGGGCGTGATGGGAATACAAATGGTCGTGATTCAGCTAATATTCTCTATTATCTGGGTATGAGAGCAGATTATAGAGGTATTTTTGAAGGGAAGTCACTAGAAGAATTAATAGAGATTCTTCTGACTAAGGGAGAAGATTATAAAGACATTGTTCGACTCTTGAGTATTTATGGTAAATCAAAAGAATTATACGAGAAGGTTAAATCTGATATTGATGCTCAAGAAGTAGAAGAAGGTAATAGAGTAGAGGGAACGAAGAAAACATACTATGTGAACACATACGAACGTGACCCTAAGAATAGAAAAAAAGCAATTGAAATTCATGGTGTAACATGCTTTGCTTGTGGCTTTAATTTTGAAAAAGTGTATGGTGAGCGTGGAAAAGACTTTATTGAAGTTCATCATATTAAACCATTAAGTACATTAGAAAAAGCAACTGAAATTAACCCAGAAACGGATTTAGTGCCGTTATGCGCTAATTGTCATCGAATGATACATAGGAGAAAAGATGATGTATTGAGTGTGGAAGACCTAAAAAAACTTATTAAATGGCATAATAACTAAAACTGTTTTCAGTTAACAAATATGAAAGGAATACAAAAGCACGACAAGAGTGTTTGAAACATTACGGATATAATTGTACTGTATGTAATTTAAACTAGAGAAATCTTATGGAGAATTAGATTACTTATAGGTGAAAAGGGGAAAATATTATGGATGATTTTAAAGATTTACTTGAAGGAGGAGGGGAGAATTTAACCTTAGAAAATTTAATCTCAAAAGGTTATTTACCATACGAGATAATACCAGCTATTACAACGAAAGATTTCGGAAAAAAAGCAGAACAAATATCAAATTATATTAAGAGCTTTAAAGGTGAACAATCGAGTAAATATTATAGTTATAGTATTCCTAAAGTAAAACATGTTAGAAGGACTTTAGGGATACCTAACCCATATCATCAATTAAAATTATCACAAAAAATTGTAGAAAACTGGGAAGGCGTTAATGGTTTCGTTCAATCATCGCCTATTTCGTTAAGTAAACCTAAAGTGAATAAATTATCAGTAACGAATAATTTAAGAGAAGTGAGAACATTCTCGAGGGAAATAAACCTATCTGAGATATCTAAACATAGTATTTTAAGTTCTACTGATTCTAGATATTTGCTGAAAGCTGATATTTCTAGATTTTATCCTACGATTTATACACATATTATTCCGTGGGCGTTACATAGTAAAGAGTTGTCAAAAGCGAGTTTGAATGATAAGAGTTTGTTTAAAACTTTATTTGGAAATGATATTGATAAGTTTGTAAGGGCTACTCAAGAAAACCAAACTATTGGTATTCCTATTGGACCTGATACATCATTGGTGATTTCTGAAATCATTGGAGGAGCGATTGACAAGAGACTTCAGACTGAGTTGAAAGAAAAGAAAATTCGACTTAAGGGCTTTCGTTTTGTTGATGATTTTTATTTATACTTTAAAACATACAATGAAGCTCAAGTAGCGCTCTCTACATTGCATCAGATAGCTAAGGATTTAGAATTAGAGTTAAGCCCAGAAAAAACACATATTATTGAATTACCTTATGTAGTAGAGCCGAAATGGACAATTGAGTTAAGAAGTTTCCAAAAAAAATTGGAAACTAATGATTTTTCAGATGATGAAATCCTAACATATTTTAGTAGAGCATTTGAACTTTCAAAAGAGTATCCAAATGAATCAGTTTTAAAATATGCAATTTCTGAAATTGCAGATTTACAAGTTAAAGCAAGTTCATGGGAAATTTACGAATCACTTTTATATAATGCAATGGTAGTTGAACCGAGTATTTTGTCTACAGCTACTGAAATTTTATTGGGGTATAAAAACGCCAAATATAATATTAATGAAAACATGCTTAAGGAAACCCTATTTGAAATTATTTACTATCATATTCCATCTGGACATACACATGAAATTAGTTGGGCATTATGGTTATGTAAAACATTTAATTTTAAAGTACCTGTAAAGTTAGTAAAAGAATTGGTGAAAATTGATGATTGTATTATTTCGTTAATGTTACTTGATTTGTATTCTAAGAAAAAAATATCTAGTTTAGATGTTTCTAAATGGACAAGCATGTTGATAAAAGAAAACCTATACAAGAGTAATTGGCTACTGGTTTATGAATCTATACTTAAAGGATGGCTTCAACCAGAAAACGGGGAGAATTTTTTGTTAGAGGATAAATTCTTTAAGTACTTATTTGAGAAGAATATTAGTTTTTATGATGCCAAGGAACAAGTAGTCCCAGTGAAAGTTAATGTTTCTAAAAGTACAATGCAAGTAAGAAGAAATAATCGAAGAAAAAGAAGATTGTATTAAAAACTTTATATCTGCTTTATGATATGGTGAATTATACTACAGATCTTTGAACCAAGTTCGTAAATATGTAATACTCCCTAGTGGATAAAATCGTTGAAATGAGCGCGGCTTTAAAGCGTGTAATCCCTTGTGGTTCTAAGTGTCGGCATAATGTTACGCGAAACCCTAATAGGTAAGCTACACGCGTAGAAGCTTAAGTGTTATAGAGTTTCTGGACGCGGGTTCAAATCCCGCCGTCTCCATATTACGAAATCAACTGATTTTATAAAGTGTTAAAATCCTTGATAATAAGGGTTTTTGACACTTTTTTAAACTCAATGAGTTTCATTGGAAGTCTTATAAAAAGGGCTATAATAAATACAAATCATACTTACACACTCACTCCTTGAGAGTAACTATTTTGGTTGGATTTCGACACCACCACATTTGATAAAGAATCTTTAAAAATATGTTGTTCACTCATCGGTAGAGGCATTTAACACACATTCTACGATAAGTTTTATTCTTTATAGAAATATTTATGGTTCCTTATTTGCCTTTTTATTTCTTTAACCTTACCTTCCACAAATAATCCCCTTTAACAAATATGAATCCATCAGCATAAGTCGCCACATATTCATTATCGTCTGCATCAATAAATGTAACTCTTAAAGTAAGTTTTTTCTCAGTCACACCATCTTGATCGATTCCTAAAGGCAAACATTGCGTAGATGTGAAACCAAATTCAAAGTAAGCGACTAATTCATCTTTAGGAGCTAATTTAAGTTGATAATCTGCGCCTATAATATTATCTTTTGTTCCAAATAAGCGATGAGAAGTTAAGAGTTTGTCGTCTTCATAAATTTCTAAGAAGCCCCAAGTAATTGTAATCGGCTTGTTTAAGTAATTGCTGATTTTACAACGTAAATCAGCGCATCCAGTTTTAGGTCTGGTAGCAAAGAGATGGCCATCCATTATTTTTATTTCAACGTTATCTATCTCATACATTTTATCTAAATCTGATTTTGTGACAAAATCATTAGTAGCTCCTCTTCGAATCCACATTGTACCTTTATTTATTTTATCCTTATATTTCTTTTTTAATATGTAAGGTCTGTTATTAGGTTTGATTTCTAAAATTTGAAACTTTTTATCGTTATATATAACAGAGTGAAGTTGGATTTCTAGATGAGGCTCGATATTCTCGAACAGAAGTTGATCAATGATTGATTGATCAACACATGTTTCTAATCCGACAAGTTCTTTAATATTTTCGCGATCCTTTACACCGAATACAATATACTTATTCTTTTTTAAATGGCCATTTGCAAAGCTAAGGACATCTTTTAGAAGGTCGCCGTAATTATTTGAATGATAAAAACTACTCTTAAAATCGATTATTTCTCCTTCTGCTAATGCTAATAATTGCTCGAATTGTTCATGATTCAATTAAGTCACCTACTTTTCCGGTTAATATCTTTTTGCTATATAATATTTAGTATAAATAGAATATACCATATATAAAAATAAATGGCATATTAGTGCCAATTAGGTTATAATAAGACGTTTTGAGAAAAATTATTAAAAATGGCATAGCGCTTATCGGAATTAATAGTGCAGATGAATTTTGATTTATTAAAACAAGGGTGTATAAGATTGGTGAAAATAGATGAAGCAAGTCATTTTATAAATCATATTGATATAAATAATATTGATTTAAGTTTAAATGTTGTAATGAAGGATATGAATGCTGAAAAAATATACTCTTCCAAGGAAATGGTTATAAGTGATGATTTAGAAGAGTTTTTAGCTAATCATATTCTTAGCGAATTGGAAGAGTTGAAAATCGATGAAAACTATATTTTGTCTGAATATAATAACGAATTACAAATTAATGATACAGTGAGCTATTACAATTATTCTAATCAAGTTCATACGACACTATAAAGAATAGGTTACAAGAATTAATAGAAGCAATAATTGAAGATGGTTTAGACGAAGCCACAAATTGTAAGTTTCAAATTGTTAAATTAAATAGTGAAGGTAATACCTTGTATTTTTGTTTTTATAAAGGTATTAGGAAAAACAGTAGAAAAAGAAAATTAACACTTTTTAACCCTAATGAGCTAATTGAGATTCAAGAAAAAATTCTAGAGATTGGAGGACCACTTGCCTTTTTCTTTGATGCGGCAAATATATATATAATAAGAGTAAAAGAGTTTGAATATGCATTAAATTATACAGATCATATAACCCAAAAAAGTTCCGAAAACTTACAATACGTTTCTAGTTTAGATATCTTTATAGATGACGAGGCAAAAGAAAGTTTTTGTCAAAGAGCATCTAATACATTCCATTTACGTGGATTGGCAAATATGTCTGTTGAAACTCATGGAAATATACAAGTTTACTATCTTGAACGTATACAAGAATTAGAAGAAATATCAACTGAATTAACTAGGCTGGTTGGTGACGCAAGAGAAGAATTGTTAAATGAAATTGGCGATTTAAATGACTTGATTCAGCATTTTAACTTTACAGAAAGAAAAATTGTTTTTAATGAAGATCATTCTCCAACAATACTTTTACACTTTTTCCAAGATAAAATTATGAAATCTTTTTTAACTAATAGAGTTCGCACTGTCATTGCATAAATAAATATATTTGGAGGTGTATACGATGTGGGGGAAAAGGACAAAAATAATCATGTGGATTATATCATATACACCCGTCTATTTTATAGGTATTTATAGATATAAATTTGAAGAAGTTAATAAATATTTACACTTGCATTCTTCATATATAAATATTCTCCGAAACTTATTTTTAAGGCTGCAGAGAAGAAAATAAATAATCTAAATAAGATATATAGTATATCTAAATATTCCAAATTAGGATTGAACGATTACACGTTTTTTGTTCTGACATTAATTTTGCCATTAATTACAGTCGACTTTTCAAAAATATTGAACTTGTTTATATGTTTTGGAGTGATTTTTCTTATTATTAGCCAATATAGATTATATTATAGCATGTCAATTGTTAATTTTTTCTGATAATAAAGTTATGCGTGTTGATATGAAATGGAATGAAAATAATCAATCGTTATTAAAAAATGATTATAACAAAAAGTACAGAATTTAATAACAAGCAGTTTAAAAGACTCAGATTATTAAATAACCTATATCTACTTACTGAAGTTAGATAGAAATATAGAAATAGTCAGTCAATTTTAAAATAATATATTCTACCGCAATCTTTGATATACCAGCATTCCAAGACTATCCAAAATCTGATATATGAATATTTTGTTATATCAAATCCTTGCTATTCAAGGGTTTTTTATTTTTCGCTCTGGGAAAATCAATCTAAAGATTACAGATAGAGATGTTAGCAAAGGATGTCACCTTTTATTCTATTGCAATGTCAATTATAATTGAATCCTGTAGTGAAATTAAAAACTCTATCCTATGCATTTTTTTACTAAAAACTATTTAAATAGATTTAAACATTTAAGGAGAATATCAATGAACAATTTTCAAGATAAAGTAAGTTTCATCTGGTCAATTGCAGAGATTTTGCGTGGACCATATAAGCCAGAAGATTACGGCAAGATTGTTTTACCGTTAGCCGTTTTACGCCGTTTCGACTGCGTATTAGAAAGTACAAAAGAAGAAGTATTAGCGAAGGCAGAGCAGTTTGCTTCAATGACTGAGGAAGCACGTGAGCCTATTTTAAATCGTATATCGAAGCAAAACTTTCATAATATAAGTAAATATGATTTCAACAAGTTGTTAACAGATTCAGATAATATTGCTGATAACTTACGTGATTATATAAATGGTTTCTCAAAAGTGGCTCGTGATATTATGGAACACTTTGACTTCGACCGCCAGATCGATAAGTTGGATCAGAATAACTTATTATACTTAACTATTAAACGCTTTAGCGAAATTGATTTACATCCAGAAACGGTTTCCAATGTCGAAATGGGATATGTGTTTGAAGAATTAATCCGTCGTTTCAATGAAAATGCAGAAGCAGGGGATCATTACACACCACGTGAAGTTATTGGTTTGATGACACATTTATTATTCCTTCATGACGAAGCGAACATTTTAACGAAACCTGGCTTAACGCAAACATTATATGACTGTGCAGCTGGAACAGGTGGTATGGGTTCTGTTGCACAGGAATACTTACTGAGTCTAAACCCAACAGCGCATTTAGAATTTTTTGGCCAAGAAATTAACCCTGAATCTTATGCTATCTGTAAAGCGGACTTGCTCATTAAAGGTGAGGATGCACGTAATATTCGTTTAGGAAATACGTTATCGAATGATCAATTCAAACGTGAACACTTTGACTACTTAATATCGAATCCTCCATACGGAGTGGACTGGAAATCATATGAGAAGCCGATTAAAGAAGAGCATGAGAAACAAGGCTTTAATGGGCGTTTCGGTCCAGGTACACCTCGTACAAGTGACGGACAACTATTATTCTTAATGCATTTACTATCAAAAATGAAGCCGGTAACAGCAGAAAATCCACAAGGCTCACGTTTGGCAATCATTATGAATGGCTCACCATTATTTACAGGCGATGCAGGTTCTGGTGAAAGCGAAATTCGTAAGTATGTGCTAGAAAAGGACTTATTAGAAGGCATCGTGGCATTACCAAACGACCTATTCTACAACACGGGTATTGCAACGTACATTTGGATTTTAACGAACAATAAAGCACCTCTTCATAAAGGAAAGGTGCGTTTAGTTAATGCAGTAAGTTTCTCTCAAAAAATGAAAAGAGGCATGGGAAATAAACGTAACGAAATTACAGAGGAGCAGATTAACGAAATTGTACGTTTATATGGTGATGCACAGCCAAATGAGTATGTGAAAATTTTTAATAATGAAGACTTCGGTTACGCAAAAATTACGGTTGAACGTCCATTACGTTTAAACTTCCAAGTAAATGAAGAGCGTCTTGCACGTGTTGTAGGTGAAAAAGGATTTGCCAACTTAGCAACCTCGAAGAAAAAAGGCGATGAGGGTCATTTTGAAATTGAAGAAGGTAAAAAGATACAAACGCAAATTTTATATGTGTTACGCATGTTAGAGAGCGACAAAGTATATAAAAATCGTGAAGACTTCACGAAATTAGTAAAGGATACGTTAAAACAAGCTGGTATTACAATCGGTGCACCAGTATTAAAAGCAATTTTAACTGGTCTTTCTGAAAAAGATGAAACAGCTGATGTATGCATGAAAAATAAAACAGACATCGAACCAGATACAGATTTACGTGATACAGAAAACGTTCCGTTAAAAGAAAGCATCCATGACTACTTTGCACGTGAAGTTTTACCACACGTACCAGATGCATGGATTGACGAAACAAAAACAAAAATCGGCTACGAAATACCATTCACTCGTCAGTTCTATAAATACACAGCATTACGCAGTTCATCAGAAATTCTGGACGAGATTCGTGCGTTAGAAATGGAAATTACTGAGCAGCTGAAGAAGGTGTTAGTGTGAAGAATAATAGATATTTAGATTATAAAGATTCTAGGTATGAATGGTTAGGCGAAATACCATTGCATTGGGAACTAAAGAGAGCTAAATGGGGTTTCCAAGAGAAATCTATAAAAGGCTATCCAGAAGAGACTCTTTTATCTGTATCAAAGGGTAAAGGTGTTATACCGAGGGATAAATTAGAAAATAAAACAGTGATGGCATTTAAAGATTTAGAAAACTTTAAATTAGTTGTACCTGAAGATTTTGTTATTCACTTAAGAAGCTTCCAAAGTGGTTTTGAATTGTCTACCAATAAAGGAATTGTTAGTCCGGCGTATACGGTATTTTCCTGCAGAAGTAATTTAGCTCCTAAATATTATAAGTTCTTATTCTATACCCAAAGTTTCATTGATGCTATTGCATCAACAACACAAAGTCTACGAGATGGTAAACCAATTGCTTATAAAGATTTTTCAGATATGGAACTTCCATATCCACCATTAAGCGAGCAAATTAAAATAGCTAATTATTTAGAGGTTCAATTAGCTAGGATTGATAATTTAATTGATATGAAAGAAAAACTAATTCTTTTATTAAATAATCAGCGCCAATCAATCATTACAGAAGCTGTTATAAAAGGTTTAAATCCAAAGGTGAAAATGAAATATTCAGGTGTTGATTGGATTGGTCAGATTCCCGAGCATTGGAAGTTAGTTAAAATAAAGCATTTATTAGTTTCAAAAAAAGGTGCTATTAAAACTGGACCTTTTGGAAGTCAGTTAACTAATAACGACATGAACGGAAACGATGTAAAGATATATAATCAACGAACTGTATTGGATAATGATTTTGTTAAAGGTGACTATTATATTTCGAAGGAAAAATATGAAGAACTAAAATCATTTGAAGTGTATTCACGAGATATATTAATTACTACACGAGGGACGATTGGTAAAGCAGCTATCGTTCCAAATAATATCGAATGTGGTATATTGCATCCTTGTTTGATAAGAATGCAACTTTGCTCTAATTTAATTGAACTTAAATTGGTTCAAATTATTTTTAATGAGACAAATTTTATAAAGAAACAAATAGAGTTATTGAGTAATGCAACAACAATTGAAGTTATTTACTCAGAAACTTTAAAGAATCTTTCAATTGTTTTACCTTCTAAATATGAACAACAAGAACTACTAATTTATATTGAAAATATCTTAAAAGACTACAATGGAATTATTTGTAATCAAAAAAAACAAATCGAAAAACTAAAAGAATACCGTCAATCTCTTATTTACGAAGCGGTTACAGGAAAAATTGATGTACGTGATATGGAACTTGATTAAGTGAGGTGAGTTGTTCATGGCAGTGGATACATCTGAAAAAGGTTTTGAAACGAATATTGAATCGGCATTAATTGGAAATGGTTATAAAAAGCATGTGCTAGAAGGTGATGCTAGTTCTTCTTTCAAGCAACATGCCATTGACGTTGAGGAGTTATTTGTATTTTTAGAGGATACGCAGGAAAAGCGTATGCGTACGTTAGAAAAATCGTATGGTCCTTCTTATAAAGAAGAAGTGTTAAAGCGTATTAAAGACCAACTGCATAAACAAGGATTAGTTGAATGTTTACGTAGAGGTATTAAAGATCGTGGTGTGACGTTACAGCTTGCGTATAATAAGCCACCTACGGATATGAATAAGACGTTAAATGAGCAGTATGCAAAAAATCGATTTAATGTTGCTCGCCAAGTGTATTACAGCGACAAGCATAATAATAGCTTAGATATGGTGCTGTTTTTAAACGGTTTACCACTTGTTGTAATGGAACTGAAAAATCCATTAACGAATCAAACGGTAGAGCATGCGATGAAGCAGCTAAAGTTTGACCGTGACCCACGTGAGCAGTTGTTTAAATTTAACGAGCGTGTTGCGGTTTACTTTGCGGTTGATCCAGATGAAGTATTTATGACGACAAAGTTGGATAAAGGGAAAACGTACTTCTTACCATTTAACAAAGGTAATAATGGTGGGAAGGGGAATCCTTTAGCTTACGGTAGCAATTATCGTACGCATTATTTATGGGACGAGATTTTAGTGCCAGATAGTTTGCTCGATATTTTATACCGTTTCATCTTTATTAAGAAAGACGACATTAAAGATTCAAATGGTGAAACGATTGGTGAGCGTCAAATGCTTATTTTCCCTCGTTTCCACCAGCTTGATGTAGTACGTAAATTAGAAGCAGATGTAGCACAAAAGCTAGTCGGTCATAACTATTTAATTCAGCATTCAGCTGGATCGGGCAAAACAAATTCGATTTCATGGCTTGCTCACCGTTTAGCAAAGCTACATAACGAGAACAATGAATCAATTTTTAGTAGTGTTATCGTTATTACCGACCGACGAGTGTTAGACAAGCAGTTACAAGATGCGGTGTATCAACTGGAGCATAAAGCAGGTATGGTAGAGCCTATTGATAAAGATTCAGAGCAATTAGCACGTGCTATTAATAATGAAACACGTATCATTATTACAACGCTTCAAAAGTTCCCGTTCATTTTAGAAAAAGTAGCGGGCTTAGAGCGTAAAAAGTATGCAGTTATTATTGACGAAGCGCACTCGTCACAAGGTGGTAAAGCTTCTACTGCATTAACGAATGTTTTATCAGATAAGACGTTAGAGGCAGCTTATGAGGAAGATCGTATTGCCGAAGAAAACTTAGATGATGTAGACGAGAAAATCGTAGAAGCAATCATGAAAAGTGGTAAGCAGGATAATGTTTCGTTCTTTGCATTTACAGCTACACCGAAGCCGAAGACGTTAGAGAAGTTCGGTACAGTTGGTGTGGACGGCAAACCGGTAGCATTCCATGAGTATACAATGCGCCAAGCGATTGAAGAAGGTTTTATTTTAGATGTTCTTGAAAACTACACTACATATAAAACGTTCTGGAAAATTGCCAAAACAGTAGACGATGACCCAGAAGTATCACAAAAGCAAGCAACAAAAAAGCTCGCTCAATACGTATCACTGCATCCGCATAGCATTGCACAAAAAACAGAAATCATTATTGAGCATTATCGTAATTTCGTAAAACGTAAAATTGGTGGTCGTGCAAAAGCTATGGTTGTCACAGCGAGCCGTTTACACGCAGTTCGTTATAAAATCGCCTTTGATAAGTACATTAATGAAATGGGCTATGATGATTTAAAAACGGTTGTAGCCTTCTCAGGTACGGTGAAAGACGGTGAAATCAGCTATACAGAGCCAGACATGAACAAATTCTCAGATAAAGAGCTACCTGAAAAGTTCCATTCAGATGAATACAAAGTGTTACTTGTAGCTGAGAAATATCAAACAGGCTTTGATGAGCCGCTACTACACACAATGTATGTAGACAAGCCATTAAGCGGTATTAAAGCGGTGCAAACATTATCTCGCTTAAACCGTACATGTCCTGGTAAAGAAGATACATTCGTACTCGATTTCATCAACGACCCAGAGGATATCAAAAACTCATTCCAGCCGTACTATGAATCAACAAGCTTATCTGAAATTACAAACCCGAATATCCTGTACGATATGCAAACTGAAATCGAGCCATATCAGGTGTTTACGGAAGAGGAAGTACAAAAGGTCAATGAGCTTGAAGTAACAGGCGGTGTGAAGAAATCTACGAAGGCTCAGACAGAGTTAAATGCGGTTCTCGATAAAGGTGTTGAACGTTTTAAAAAACTGTCTGGCGAGGAGCAAGATGCCTTTAAACAAGCAGCTACAAAGTTCACTCGTACTTATGGATTTGTACTACAAGTCGTAACATTTATTGATTTAGACTTGCATAAACAGTATATTTACTTAACGTATTTACTGCGTAAACTTCCACGATTAGCAGGCGATAAGGGCGTTTACTTAGCAGACGATGTGGCTTTAGAATACTATCGAAACCAAAAGGTATTTGATGGCAGTATTAAGTTAGAGGTAAAAGGTGGCGAAGAGCTCAATCCGCAAAAGTACGGTGCAGGTGGGCCCGGAGAAGATGAAAAAGTTCGTCTATCAAGTATATTAGAAAAGCTTAATGAACGCTTCGGTACCCAGTTTACAGAGTCAGATTTCCTTGCTCGTGAACAGGTGAAAGAGGATATGCTGAATGATGAAGACATCCGTCAAAAAGCATTAAACAACACAAAAGAAAACTTTAAATTTGCTTTCGAAAAAACATTCATAGATTTCGTTATCGACCGTATGAGCAGCAACCAGGATTTCTTTATGAAGATTTTAGAGAACGATGAGTTTAAGTCATACATTATGGAAGATATGATGAACGAGGTATATGGGGAAGTTAATAGTTAAAACTTGTTTTTTTTAATTTACTTGTTTAAATTAAATAGATATATAAATGTTGAACCTCATTTTATTCTTTTTAAGAGTGTAAATGGGGTTCGGGTTTATACATCAACTAAGTCTTTATTAGTACTTTCATAACGTTAACCTCCATAAAAGTGAATTATACTGATAGGATACATATTAAATAAATAACGATTTATTAAGGAGATTAGTAATGGATTTAGTTAACAATCAGAAGGTATTATATGATAAATATGTGTTAGATCGAATAGAAAAGTATGGCTTTAACAGTATAAAGGATATTCACAATTATATTAATGATTTTATATTCCATTGCTCTGAAAAAAAATATCTTATAAAAGGGAAATACTATCGTATGTCAGCTATCGATGTATATCGGTACGAAGTTCGATTGCAGGAAATTGATTTATCTGGTGAACTTATTCTAAATGAATTTCAGAAAGTTTATGGATTAAAATTAGATGTTGATAAATTTGAAGAAAATGCAGATGTATTCTTTCTAGATGACACTAAGAAAAACTTTACACTCTTTTAAGGGTGTTTTTTTATTACCGATTAAAAAACATATATTTTTCAAGTGGTATAAAATGTATTTTATGTTAAAATAATAATTGTTCCATTAATATTCGAAATGCTAAATTAAATGTAGCTGTAGCAGAAGAACTATTAAACAAGAAATATATTTTAGGATGATAGAAGAGGATGTGTTGTTTCGTTAAAAGGGGATTAAGATGTTTAAGAAAATAGAATATAGTTTGAGTTTTACAGACTAAAACGCTTCAAGAGTAATTGGAAGTTGTTTTTGATTAATTCAGTAGAAGTGACATGTAAAAGATAATTCATATAAATGTTAAAACTTTTTAGAATGAAATGAAATAATATAAATAATGAACTTTGTGTATATTGGAGTGAGTGTATGTACTGGTTATTTAGTGATGAAGAAAGCTCGAGAGTTAGAAATGATATGAACAATTTATTTAATACGCTTTTAAGTATCACTTCCAACCCGCAACATTATAAAGAATCTATTTTTACTTTCTCTGGTCGTAAATGCTTTAAAGTAGGGCAGGGGATTATAGATTCCTTATCTAAAGAAAATGAGGTGGTTTTTGATCCATTTTTGGGGTCCGGATCTTTTTTAATTTCAAGTCAGTATAGTAAACGAAAGTTTGTTGGAACTGAGTTAGATCCATATATGAACTTTATGCATCGTAATATTTTCACACAAGAATTTAATTTTAAAGAACTTGATAGAGTGTTGAATGCAATTGAAGCTGACATAAAGTCAGTTATGGAAGATTTATATTCAACAAGTTGTGATTGTGGTACTAAAAATACTATAAAAGCTGTATATTTTGATTTTAAGAGCAAAGTGTACATAAATCCAACTCGACACGAACGAAATAAAGATAATAAAAACTTGGTCTTCATAAATAAATGTTCTAACAAAGATTGTAAAAAAAGCAGAAAAAAACTGGATATAAATGATTTGAGTAAAATTAATTTAATACCGTCTAAATATAAATCTTTGATAAATAAATTTCCTAAGCATAAGTTAATTATTAATAGTAGAATTAATATCACTCTGAATAAATCAGATAAGTATGATTATTTTTTCACGGATAGACAAAAAGTTGCATTGATAACTATTTATAATTCAATTAAAAAATTATCAAATGGTAGACATATTAACTTTTTTATGATGGTATTTTTAGCGAATTTAAATTTATCTAAAACTTCTGATTATAGAACGCAGAGCCAGGACTTATATTACATACCTCCATTGAAAAATAAAGAACAAAATATTTGGTACCAATTTAATCAGAAATATAGAGATTTCAAAAAAGGATATATGGAGATTCTATATAGAAACAAAGGTGTATTTAATATTGAAAATAATAAAAGTTATAAGTTGTTTAATGTGTTTAATAATATTAATGATGTTTTAGAGTCTAAAGAAAAAGGTGTTTTTTATTTAGAGGGAGATTACAGAAATATTCTAAGTATTCCTGATAACGTATTAGATTTAGTTTTAACTGATCCACCTTATAAGGATCAAGTGCCTTATTTAGAGCGATCTCAATTGTATTATCCATGGATTAACAATCCTTTAACAAAAGAACTATTAGAGAAAGAAATTGTAATATCAGATTCTCCGGAAAGAAAAAATAAAAAAGTACATAATTATTGGAAGGATATTGATGAGTTTTTTGGTATTATGTATAAAAAAATGAAAACACACAAGTATATGGCGTTATATTTCCAACCTTCAGGTGGAGCTAAATGGTTAGAAGATTTGAATAATTTGAAATTAATTGCAAGAAAAAATGGTTTAGAGCCATTACAAACATTTGATTTGGTGCAGAAAGATGATCCTTCTAAGCGAAAAATAGCATCTGCAACATGGTCATTTTCAAAAGAGATACTATTAGTATTCATAAAATTAGATGAACAAGAAAGATATTGGTTTATTGATGATAATAATATAGATAAATTAATATTTAAGTCTATGAATAGCGTTATTGATTTGGGAGATGGCTCGTTTGAATTAAAAGCATTTCAAGAAGCATTTTATAAAGAATTAAAAGAGGTTGGAATTACTTATAAAGTTCAGTATAATAGTAGATTATTAAGTCATTTAAAGAGATATAGTATTATAAGAGGAGACAAAGGCATTATAAAAGAGGACATATTACCTCCGTTCAGAGACTTAATAAGACAAGTTGATGTTGAATTAAGGATTTTTGACTACACGCCTGTAGTGGTAGAAGAACTATTAGATGAGAATCCTTCAGGTTTTTCTTATCCAGATTTTTTGTTAAGATTAAGTCTCTATTTAGATAATGGAGAAAAAGAAGTAATAAAAATTTTAGAAGCAGCTGGTAGTGACAATAAAATTAAAAGTGAATTAGGGGCTTATGTGATTGAGAGTGGTTCAAAACTAATTAGAAAACCGCCTGTTAATTTTTCAAGTTTTTCAGAAGACTGTACGAGAAAAGATTTAAACAATTTATCTGGGGTGGAATTTGAAGAGCTTATGCAAGAGTACCTAATGAAAATTGGTTTTTCAAATGTCAGAACAACTAAGGCGACTGATGATAGGGGAGTAGACCTTCTAGCAGAGAAAGATTCAGAAAGATATGTAATTCAATGTAAGAGGTGGAAAAACACTTCTCCTGTATCTGCTACCCCAATTCAACGAGTAGATAGTTTCAAAAATTCAAGAAAGTTGCAAAAAGCCTGGGTTATTACAACTTCTTATTTTACTCCAAGTGCTATAGCAGAGGCAAGATTGACAGGGGTAGAATTAATTGATGGTAAAGCTATAAGAAATTTATTGGAAAAGAAATACCCAGGGGCATTTAAATAATAATTCACTTAAGTAGAAGTATATAATATAAGTTTTATGAAGTAGTCTTAGACTACTTCTTTTAATTTTGGTATAATAAAAGAAGAACGTACATTCGCAAAAGAGGTAAAGGATGAAAGCTATGCAAATGAGTTTTTTTTCAGATAGCATTAAGAATATAAATACTATTCAGTATTTAGGAAGCAAAAAGGAATTGTTAAATTGGATTATTCCGCTTATTAAAAACATAACACCTGATGGAGATACTATTGTTGATTTATTTGCAGGAACCGGAAGTGTTGGATATGCTTTGTCAGATTCGCATAAAATAATATCTAATGATATACAAAAATATAGTAGTGTAATAAACCAGACTCTTTTAAAAAGATTACCCAGCAATGTTAAGGGATATGAAAATGAGTTCAATAAATTATATGATGAAAATTTTAATTTCTTATATAAAAAAATAAAAGAGCAATTGATGCGAGAGAGTGCCCTTATGCAAGATGAATCAGAGTATAAAGCATATGCTTTATTTTGTGAGAACACTCCTTATCGATATGGGAAGGTTGCTAACAATGAATTATTCAAGGGGTTAGAAGAATTAATAGATAATGTTGAAAAATATAAAAACCAACACAACCTTCTATTCACCGTTTATTTTAGCAATAGCTATTTTAGTACACTACAATGTATTGAAATCGATTCAATCAGATATGCGATAAAAAAAATAAATGTTTCGTTAAATTTGAAAAATTTATATTTAACAGCTCTGATGTCGGTCATGAGCAACTATGTATCAGCAACTAGTCATTTTGCACAACCTTTAAAGGTTAAAACAATTAAAAACTATAAAGATTTAACAGCAAAAAGAAAGGTGTCTATTTATAAAGCATTCAAAGAGAAGTTGAATATTCTTGAAGAAAGTATTTTGGAAGCAAAATTTCACGAAGAAAATGAAGTATTTACGCTTGATTACGAACAAGCATTAGATGAATTGATAAATAAGCCTATAACCACTATATATGCAGATCCGCCTTACTTTAAAGAGCATTATTCGAGGTATTATCATGTATTAGAAACTTTAATTGATTATGATTACCAAGAACTAACATATAATTCGATTATAAAAGATGTAACAGTTGGTAGATATCCTAAAAACAGAAAAACTTCAGACTTTGGTAAGAAGAGTATGGCGTTAGCTGCTTTTGATAAATTGGTATCTAAAAGCTATAAATTAAATTCAAACTTATGTATTAGTTACTCAGATAATTCTATTGTTAAGTTAGATGAATTAGTTAAAGTATGTGAGTACCACTATAAAGATATTGAAGTGTATTATAAAGATTATACCCATTCTAATCAAGGGAGATTAGAAAAAACGGAAGTAAAAGAAGTATTACTAGTTTGTAAACATCCCTCTAAGAAATTCAAAGGGATTCAGCAAACTAGTAATAACTCGGAAATCAATAAATTAGTCCAAGTTATCACAAATTTGGAACCCGAAGTTAGCAATCCTATTTCTGTAATGCATAATTACTTAGCAAAAAAACCTTATAACGTTATTGAAGCTATTATAAAAGCTCTTTCTAATGAAAATGATGTTGTTTATGATGGATTTATGGGTTCAGGGACAACAGGCTATGAAGCGATAAAAGCTAATAGAAAGTTTATCGGTGTAGATATTAATATAATGGCGCATAATTATTTTAAATCTGTAACTGAGGATTATAATATTGAGAAATTTAAGGAAACATATAAAGTTTTAATTTCAGATGTACTAGATAAGATTAAAGAATTATATATTATTCCATGTCCTAAATGTAATTTGGATGCAACTATTGATAGGATATTTTTTGATAATTTTAATGATACACTTAAAATTAAAAAGGTAAAATATATTTGTCGTAACTGTGATCCAAAGATAAAGAGTGGGAAATTTATAATTGGAAGGGAAATAGATCAAAAATTATATGACCAATGGAAGGTATTTGAAATTAAGGGGTTAGATACATTTTTCTCTCAACCATTATTAGAAAATAAACATATTGCAATTCAAGAAAATGCAACAATCGGTGATTATTTTTGCGCAAGAAATAAAATTGCATTATTTGAGTTGTTAAATTCTCTAAATAAGTTGTCAGAGTCAAAATCAAAAGAATTGGTGAAATTTGTTTTAAGCTCGGCTTTACATTTTTTTAAACTTTCTGACCATAAAGCCTCTTCTCAAGTGCCATATTGGAAACCTAAATTAAATATTGTAAGTAGGAATCCATTTATATTCTTAGAAGAAAAGTTTGAGGATATATTAAACGGGTTAGTGTATGCGGAAAAAATGGGCATTAAGTCTAGATTAACAAGTGATTTCAATGATTTTAAAGAATCTTCGAATAAGGCATTTCTAATACATGATTCTATAATAGGTCAGAAAAGGAGGATTATTGAAGATGAGTCAGTATCACTTATCATTACTGACCCACCTTATAGCGATCAAGTACCTTATTTAGAATATACGGGTTTGTGGGATAAAGTACTCAAATTAAATAATTTAAGTGAGCAACAATTAGAAAAAGAAATTGTTGTATCTAAAGCGCCGTCTAGAAATAAAGATATGGCTAATTTTAATTTGGATATGGAAAAATCAATACTTGAGATGGGGAGAATTTTAAAAAATCAAAAATATTGTTGTTTCTTTTATCATGATTTTTCATTGGTCTATTGGAGGTCTATAATTAATGCAGCAAATAAAGCTGGCCTAGAATATGTAATTCAATGTCACATAGGTAGCAAGCAGAAGTCTTTAAAATCTGTATGGACAGCAAATAAAACTCTTTCAGGCAGCGCATTGGTTATTTTTAGAAAAAATGATAATTTAAAATTTGAAGAGAAAGAAGTTAGTTTACTCGATGCGGAAAAATATGTAAAAGAAGTTTCGGAAGAAATAATAAGTAAGCTAGATGGTATGGCTACTTCACAACAATTATATGATTATGGTGTTTTAGATATGGTTATTAATAAACAAATTTTAAATTTATTAGCGGATAAGTACAAGAGCTTTATTAGTCTATTTAAAAAATGGTTTATATATGATGAGGAAAAAGGTGTATGGAAAAATAAATAATAAGGAACAGGTTATATTCTAGTTTAAATTTTGCAAAATAGGAGGACGTAGCAACTTAACATAAATGCTCCTATTTTTACTACTTGGGTTAAATTGGGTTTTATATGGAAGAGTGAGTATAATGACAGTATTAATACCTCAAAAAGTTCGAGGAGGTCAATCAGTGCCAGAAGAACATGAAATGTTAAAAGATGTCACCTGGGATATCGACCAACAGGTATATGTCATTTACAATGTTCCTGTAAAAGTATATGAAGGCGATAGAAATAATCGTTGTTATGGTTCAGACACATCACTAAAGTTGCTATTGCTTAAAGACTTAATGGAGTCCAACGAAATCCCATCCGAAATTGACTTTTCGAAATCGAAAGATATCACTTTATAAATATTAGAGCCAATTACTATTCAAACATAGTAATTGGTTTTTCTTAGGAAAGTAGAAAGTTTAGAACTTAGTATGCATACGAAAGGCTTTTTCTCTTTGAAACACCCCAAGCTACAAGTTATCTTGAATATGAAAAATAGACATCTTACTTAAACAAACCTGGAAGATGTCTATTTTATTACAAAAGAAAGTATTTTAATTGGATAGGATTGTTTAATTAAAAAAGTTGGATATCATAAATAGTGAACATGTGATGAGGGGCGATTTAGATGTTAAATAGTTCATTAAAAAAGGAATCAATTGCAAAATTAGAAAGTGAAATAAAGTATTATGAGCAGTTATCTAAGAGAACCCAAAATTGTGCAATTGATTTACATAATTCAAGAACATTAGCCGTTGATATTATTAAGAGTGTTGAAGACTATGTAAATACACTAGCGAATACTCCAAAAGAATTTGCTCAGGATTTTAAGAAAATTAACGTTAATATAGCAAGTTTTCAAGTACTAAGCGAAATAACTTATGACGAAAAAACAATGATGAAGCTTGTAGGTGGTGGTACAGCAGCAGGTGTAACAGCAGGAGTAGCGACGGCAGCATTTGCACCAACTGCTGCGCTGGCGATTGCTACCACATTTGGTACGGCCTCAACAGGTGTTGCTATTTCTAGTTTGTCAGGAGCAGCCGCAACAAACGCGGCACTTGCTTGGTTAGGTGGCGGTGCTTTAGCTGCAGGAGGCGGTGGTATGGCATTAGGAAATGCATTTTTAGCTTTAGCAGGTCCAATCGGTTGGGGAATTGGAGCAGCAAGTTTATTGGGAGGCGGCATATTTGCTAGCAAGAAGAATAAAGACGCTTCCATTAAAGCTGACAAAGAACGCATAGAAATTATAAAAGAATGCCGTAAACTAGAGGCGGTGGCAAAAGAGATTTCGAAATTGAATGAAACTACTAAAAAGCTTTCAACAGAATTACACCAATCTATCCTACAATTTGTAAGTACCACAAAGAATATAAAATCATTCTTAGATTTCACTCAAGAGCAGCGTGACCAAATTCGTGCAATCATTAACAATACAGAGAGTCTATCTGCTCTGTTTATGAAAGAGATTGGTAAATAATATGGGTAATGTTTGGAAAAAGCAAGTGATTGCGGCAGGAGTTGGCGGATTTAATGAGTGGAAAAAAACAACGGTTGCCAAGCAGATTGATTCTATCATTCATGAAAAACTACAGCAGCAAGCATTACAAGATAATAACTTTGAAGCAGCATTAGGACATATGATGAAAATGCGCCAGTTTTTATCTGCGCCTAACAATATTCTAGGCTCGGAACAAACAAAGCATGGTGAAATTGCAGAGCATTTAGATGTCAATGTACGTAATGCTTGGTCTATCTTAAATGGACAGACGGAAGTTGCTACATTTAATGGAGTAGGCAGAACAGCTCCAGAAGATTTCATTCTTAATGGAATTAAGTATCAATCAAAATTCATAAATGGCACGAACAATACCCTTTCTCATATAATAGAACACTTCGAAAAGTATCATGACAAAACTATGAATTATTCTATACCAAAAGATCAGTATCAAATGATTGAATCAATTCGAAATGGTCATATACCAGACACGCTTAATGACAAATCAGTAAGAGCAATAATAAGCAAAGTGGAGCAAATCGAAAGAGAATCTGGACGTTCATTTTCAGAAATGGTAGAACCATCGATTTCTAGTTACGAGGACGTACAGCTAGGGGAAATACCCGAAACGGTGTCAAAGCATCAAGAAGAGATTGTTTATGAAAATCAAAAATTACAAGATAAGATTGAAAATGAGGAAGAAGAAAAGCTGAAAATTATAGAGGCCAAGAAAGGACCCTCTATTGGTGAAGGATTAAAAGTAGCAGGGACAGTAGCTTTAGTGGGAGCTGCAATAAGCTCAATTAGTGGGGTTTATTCTAAAGTGAAGTCAGGGAAGAAAATAGAAGATTTCAATAATGATGACTGGAAAGAGATTGGATTAGATGCCACCAAGGCAGGCGGTAAATCTGGATTTGCCGCGGCAAGCATCTATGCATTAACAAATTTAACTTCCCTCTCCGCACCATTTGCAGGAGCCGTTACGGCTGCTGCTATGGGCATTACCTCACTTATAGCAGATCAAAGAAGCGGTCAAATTGAAATGGATGAGTTTGTTAGACAAGGTCAAATACTATGTATAGAGGCGGGAATCGCTGCAATCGGTGGAGCAGTTGGCCAAACATTAATACCCGTACCTGTCCTTGGTTCAATCATTGGATTAGTAACTACGAATCTGCTCTGGGAACTGTCCAAGGGGAAATTAGGTAAAAAAGAGGAAGAGCTAAAGCTTTTTCTAAATGATTATTCAGAATCACTAATTGCAAAGATTGATCAAGCTTATAATGAACTTGTCCGTGTAATTACGCAAAAATATGCTCAGTTTGACTCATTAATTGAAGCGGCATTTGATGTTAACGCTAACGTTGATACGCTTGCAGCCTCTTCTGTGGAGTTAGCGAGAGAATTCGGTGTTGATGAAAAGAAAATTTTAAAGGATGACAAGGATTTAGAAGCATTTTTCATAAATTAGTAAGTAAAAGCAAATTGCTAAGCTTGTGCCCCTCTTTGAGACAAGTATACACAATTAGTTTAGTTAGGTATTTGATAAAAAAATGTTGGAAATGTTAGCTAATATGAATAATAGAATATAATTAATTTAGTTCTAAATTTTTACCTAATATGCTTATTAAAAAATTCTCTAAGTCACTTCTTCTTAAAATGATTCAATTATAAACAAGTAAAAGACATCTTACTGATTATAGGAAGATGTCTTTTTATATCCTTGGTTTTATTGCCTAGATAGGGACCCGAATTAACTGCTAATTATTGCTTATCTAACTTTTTGCTTCCGCATCCATTGTGTTGCAACCCACTTTTCACCAGTTATCACTGGTGCTCCACCGTGTAAAGTTAGTTCATTTAATGTTTGATTGTTATAGAAGTATTCGAAGTAAATTGCCATCCCTTTTTTGGGAGATACCGTAAGATTCAGTTTAGGGAAGTAAGTTTCCCCGCCTTCTTCCACATCATTTAAGTACATTACGAGCGTGCTGATTCGATTATTGCTTATGATTCTACTAGCAGAAGAAAAGTAATCATAATAGGCTTTGTATTCTTGACCTGGTGTATATTGAAGGATTTGAAGGCCTTCGCCATGTTCAATAGGGATATTCATAATAGAAGATATCCTTTGTTCGATTCTAGCCACCACATCATTTTCGCTTTCTTCAATAAACGAGCCACTGCTCGTCCTCTGTTCGTTTTCTACTCGTTCCGTTCCAATTTTGGAGCGCTTCATTCTGTCTTTGGACAGCTTAATCAGCTCATCACACTTTTCCTCACTTAACACATTCCCTAAAACCACTACTAGTGGTTCATCTAATCTAGCGACTATGTTAATCTCTCGATCTGTCATGATTTTATTCCCACTATGATCAAATATCGTTTGTTCTCTCATTTCTGTTATCAACTTCATTACCCCTTTTAAACTTTAATAGTTAATACAGTACATTTGGGAAATAAAAAGTAATCCTTTATACCTTTATATTGGAATAAATTTCATTTTATTTTATCATACAATTCACAAAAATTAAAAACTTGTAAAAATTATCTTGTGATTTATCTCCTAGAAAGAAGGTAGGGACAACAGCATATGAGTTATACTGCGATGGATCCAAGGGTGAAGTGATCTTGAAATAACACGAGGAATGAAAGGCTTGAAAAAGTAATCGAAGAGTTTGAGCCAAATGCATTTTTGTTAAGAGCGAAAATTTCTATTTTTCATGACTCCATTCAATATAAAAAGGAACGAGAACTATAAGGATAGTCTATTATTGAGTTATCATTTTATAAAAGAAGTATTTTACAACTATTGGTATGATTCATTTATTTATTTAAAACTAATATATTCTATATTAGACTATAGTTTATAGTGAGTGTAATCTCTTAAGGACCTAGTGTATAACTAGAATTTATCCTAAGTAAATCTGCAAATGATTATGTGTAATAACAACATACAGAATGGAGCATTCATATTGGTTACAACAATCGAAGTGAACAAACAGAGTGTCAAACAATTATTAGAGACAGGGAAAGTTCATAAATTCATTATCCCTGAGTACCAACGTCCCTATGCATGGACGGATGAACAGATTGAAACATTATTCGAAGATTTGGTCGAGTACACCAAAAATAATAATGAAAGCACCTATTTTTTAGGAGCGATTGTTTCATACGAAAATAATGGTGAACAGGAAATAATAGATGGTCAGCAACGGATTACATCCCTATTTTTATTACTTCGTGCACTTTACTCAAAGCTAAATACAATGACAGAAACAAAAGAAGTAAAGAATTTTAAGGCACAAATCGAGACGGCATTATGGGAACAGGATGAATTAACAGCTGAGGTTGATTTTGAAAAAACGCTTATTGAATCCAGAGTGATAAGAGAGGGAGGAAACGATGTTTTTGCCAAAATCCTGATTACTGGGACTGTTGAAGAAGGAGCAAGAGATAACTATTCCTTAAACTACAAATTATTTACGGAGCTAATTGAAACTTTCGCTTCTAATGAGCCAGAGCTATTTTTCTGGTTCATACGGAATGTCTTGAATAAAGCGATATTACTTCCGATTACTGCAGATTCCCAAGATACAGCGTTAACTATCTTCTCGACTCTAAATGATAGAGGATTAGCTTTATCTGATGCAGATATTTTTAAAGCAAAGATTTATAATCATTTGGATGCTGAAGGGAAAGCGATTTTCATTGAACAGTGGAAGCAGCTTGATGAGGCAGCTACAAATGCGAATGAAAGTATTCAAAAATTGTTTTATTATTATATGTTCTATCTGAGAGCATTAGAAAATGATAGAGCTACTACAACACCAGGTATTCGAAAATACTATTCAAGAAATAATTATGAGCAATTATATAAGAGCGACGTAATGGAAAACTTGAATACGGTGCTTAACTTATGGCTTGTTGTTAATAATCATGTTGAAATTGAAGAAGAGAATTGGTCGAAAAATATAGAGATTAAACAAGTGTTAGATGGATTAACATCGTTTCCAAATGAATTCTGGAAGTATCCGGTGGTGATTTATTATCTTAAATATCATCGTTCACCAGATTTTGAAGAACTATTCCTCAAGTTTCTGAAAAAGTTACTTTCTGTTCTTGCAGGAAGGTATATTGTTACGCCAACGATTAATGCTGTAAAAAGAGGGATATTGAATTTAAACTCGGAAATTATTAAATCCTCAACACCAAGATTTGATTTTGCAACAGTGGATGAACAAGAGCTTAAACAGAAAATTAAAGTGGCTCATCGTTATACTGTCCGTATGATATTGAAGATTCTTGCTTACCAGTGTCAAGAAGAACTACTCCCTGAGAAATGGGAAATCGAGCATATCCTCCCTCAAAAGTGGCAATCAAGTTATTTTCCAAACAATACGGAGAGTGAAGTAAAAGAGCTGGTGGAACATATTGGAAATAAGATTCCATTTGAGAAGAAGCTAAACATCATTGCAAGTAATGGCTACTTTAAAAAGAAGCAAGACAGTTACAAGAAATCAAAGGTACAGTTAGTACTTGATCTTTCCAATCAGCATAAGGACTGGGGGTTAGAGGAAATTCGAGAAAGAGATATTCGAATTTCTGATGAGTTATTAATGTTATTGAAGGAATGGGGATTAAACGAACCCGAATTTCCTGTTCAAAAAGAACATCCGCCAGTTCCAACTCCTGAAGAAGTAAAGATGATTGAAGAGTTGAAAAGAAAAGGCTTAATTTAATTCAAACGTCTTAAAACCTAGTTGACTAAAAGAATGGTCAACTAGTTTTTTTTTTAAAGTTATATACCAGCTTGTTCGCTATAGAGAATAACTTTCGTAATGGTTTCACTGTTTGGGAGATAAATATTGCTTCCAATAGAAAAAACTTGACCACAAAAAAGTAGCACAAACCCTGAACTTAGTTTGTGCTACTAGTGCTAGTCTGTTTTCGATTATTCTATATCTAAAATAAGTGACTGGATGTCTACATCATTTTCAATCATTTTATTTTCTTTCATGAATTCGACTGTTTTTTTCATGCTTTCGATATCTGAAGGTTTAATTTCCATATCGAAATCATACATTTCATACATTTCTTTTACACCCTCTAGAGGGAGATCCGTTTCTTTTGCGGTGATTTCCATGATTTCCTCATAATTTTGATCCATGTATTGCAATGTTTCTTTTTGTACTTGTAAAAACTTTTTCACTAAGTCTGGATTCTTGGAATAGAAATCTTCACTAGTTGCGACTACAATTGTTCCGTCAACTAGGCCTTTGCCGTTCGTTACTACATGGTAACCGTCTTGAATCATATTATAGGCAGTTGGGCCAGCTGATAACGCAAAATCTACTTCTCCTGCTACTAGCGCAGCTTGGGCAGAAGGAATATCTAGTTGTACCAATACAATGTCCTTTTCTGTTAAGCCTTCCGTTGCTAGATAATTGATCAGTAACTCATGTAAAACAGTTCCTTTTGGCCCTGCGACTTTTTTGCCTACCAAATCTTTAGGTGAAGTGATATCTGCTTTATTTGTGAATAACATAAAGGCTTCAGGAGAACGACTATACATACTCATAATTTTGATATCTGCTCCATTTGAAGCCGATAAAATAACAGATGTGGCACCAACTGCGTTCAGAAATTGAATATCTCCAGAAGCTAAAGCTTGTGTCTGTTCTGGACCAGTTGTTAAATTAGAATATCCGAATTCGATTCCTTCTTCTGCAAAAGCCTCATTTAACAATCCTTTTTCTTTCTCTACAATAGAGGGTACATTTAAAGGAGATAGCACATAAGTTGTCTGTACTTTTTCTACTGTAGAAGTATTCTCCTCCTTATCCGCGCTGTCTTGTCCACATGCAGCGATTACGGACATACTAAGTACAACAAGTAAAGCTAATAACCATTTTTTCATTTATCATTCACTCTTTTCTGCTAATTTCTGGATGATCTTTCTTTTTATTTCTATAAGAGAAGGGGAGAATACATCTCTAGGATAGTCATAAGCCTCTAACTGAAAGTGAGCATGAACTCTTCCTTCGTTCAATACATATATATTTTGCCCTATAGCCATTGCTTCTTCGATACTATGTGTCACGAAGAGGATGGTTTTCTTTTTTAGTTGGTAAATTCTTATTAATTCCTTCTGCATGGCTTCACGTGTGAAGTAATCCAGTGCAGCAAAAGGTTCATCCATTAAAATGATGGACGGGTCATAGGCTAAGGCTCTTGCTAATGCAACTCGTTGTTGCATGCCACCAGATAATTGGTGTGGATAGGCCTTTTCAAACTTTTTCAAACCTATCAAGTCCATTAATTCTTCTATTTCTTCCTCATGAATCTTTTGTTTATCCAACCCGAATGTAATGTTCTTGTATACGGTTAACCATGGCATCAGACGCGGTTCTTGAAAAACGAAGCTTATTTTTTCATCCCTATCAATGAGTACTTCTCCTTGATCGGATTGCTCCAGATTAGCAAGTATGCGTAGAAGCGTTGTCTTCCCACATCCACTTTTTCCTAGGATGACACTGATGCTATTCTCCGGGAAATCAACATCAATATTTTGCAATACATCATGTTTTTTCCCATCCACCATATAACTTTTATGCAGTTGGTTTATTTTAATCCCAGCTATTTGTGATTCCTCCTAAACGAGTGAATTTCTTACTGATGATAGTAAACAATTTATCGCAGATGACCCCAAGTAAGCCGATTACAAGAATTCCTACAATCACCTTGTCAGAGCGTGACATCATCTGTGCATCTAATATGAAGTATCCTAACCCACTTGCAGCGGCAATCATTTCTGCACCAATAATTGCTCTCCAGCTATATCCGAGACCAATCTTCATGCCCAACAGAATATCTGGAATAGCAGCTGGGAGTATGATTTTCATAAACCTTTGTCTAGTGGTTAGTCCTAACACCCTTCCGACCTCTAGAAGCTTATAATCACACGACCCAAAGCCTTTTTTTATATTCAAGAACATCGGGAAGAAGGAAGCTAAAAAGATGATGATAATCTTGGATTCTTCTCCGATACCAATCCACAAAATGAGTAAGGGAATCAAGCTTAGAGGAGGAACATTCCGGAAGAACTCCACAATATGATTGTAATAAGGAGAAAGAGAGGGCTTTAAACCTGCAATAATACCAAGTATAAAGGCGAATACAAAGGCGATTAAAAAACCGACTAATACTCTTTTCAAACTTGCAAGGATATGAATAAACAGTTCTCCGCTTTGCACCATTACTAGAAAGGTATCCCACACCTTCATGGGACTAGGCAGCAGATAGGCACTCCAAACTTCGAAATAACTGAACAAATACCAGGCAATCAGGATAATCGCAATTGGTATTAATTTCTTTATTGTATTATTCATTTGTTATTCTAACCCCATCTCCATTATGGCAACCATCTTGACAATACAACATTTCCACTAATTGTTTCTCTTGCTTCGGACCACCCTGGAAATAAGCGTCTATATCCTCCTTAGATGAAAGGCTGATGACACGCGGGACATTGTCAAAAAAACCTGGCGGAATTGGGCTTGATTCAGTTGGTTTAGCACTTAGTATGATACGATGATTTCTACAAAATTCAGTCCATGTTTGAAATATCGTATTTTTCAATGCTAGTTTATTACCTAAATCTCTTAAATCCGTGCAAGGAGTTATAATATATAATTCTGCTGCATCATCGTTATATCTATTTGCCAGTTCCTTAGCACTGTGAATTAAAATTGGATCGATGGTTGAGTACTCCAAACTAGTATGGTGATATTTCTCTTTCACATAGGCCATAGCTTTAGGGCATCTATTATCACAGAGAGTCCGATTACAGCCTTCATAACTCTCTTTGTACTTATTTTTTACGGTTTCTATGTGATTTTCTTCACAAGAAACAATCTGAAAACCTAGGCTTACTAAAGTAGAATTCAATTCTTCCTGATTGTACATTTTTAAAACAACAGGATTTAACCAGATATATTTTTGCACTTTCTTCTCCTTTCTAATCAGAAAGCGATTCAAGATTAATTAACCCGGAGTAATATTATCATAAATGATAATGATTATCAATGAGATTTATGAAAGGAAAGTTTTGGTTTGTGTCCCTGGGTCAGAAACATTCATGATAGTTTGAACAAACGTGAAATTCATGTTTGTTTGTCACCCAGGGAGCCACACAATGATGTTATAATAAGTACATAATCTAGTAGCCGATGTACTTATTGGGAACTTGAATACTGTTTGGACACATACGATAAGAGTTCCTTGTTTTCTGCTGAGAGGAAGAAGGGAGCTCTTTTCTTTATCATTGGGTATCTCATGAAAAGGAGATGTTTATAGAATGTATATTGCTGGACAAAAAGAAATGCAATTGCTGGATCGATATACGATGGAAAACCTTGGTTTGCCAGGCATCGTATTGATGGAGAATGCAGGAGCGGCAGTTGTGAATGAAGTGATGAAGGATTTTCCTGATCGGGCAACGAATATTATTGTACTTGCAGGTGGTGGTAATAATGGGGGGGATGGCTTTGTTATTGCTCGCAGACTGATTGATTTTGGCTATGATGTTAGGTTGCTACTCGCAGTTGAGGAACAGAACTTGAAAGGTGATGCTAAGCTACATTATGAAGTGTATAAAAACCGGCAGTTTCCAGTGGTAGAAGCAACTGATTTGAAGAAAGCCCATGTCATCGTCGATGCTCTTCTTGGTACGGGTGTTCAAGGGGAGGTTCGTGAGCCGTTTTATTCCTTGATTCAAGAGGTAAATGAATCGGCAGCATTTGTGTATGCAGTGGATGTTCCTTCAGGTGTGAATGCCAATACAGGGGAAGTAGCGAATGTGGCTGTTTTTGCAGATAAGACGATTACATTTGTGCTGCCGAAAAAGGGGTTTTATTTGCAGCAAGGCCCTGAGTATGTTGGGGAGATTGTATGTGCGGATATTTCGGTGCCTGCATCGCTTGTACAGACTCTAGGGTTAGATTTACCGAGATTAATGCATGAGTTAGGAAAAGGAGCGGTACCTAAGCGGAAAGCGCAAGGTCATAAGGGGACGTTTGGGCATGTGCTCGTCTTGGGAGGATGCAAAAGCTATGTCGGTGCCACTGTGTACACAGCAAAGGCGGCATTTCACTCAGGGGCTGGACTGGTCACATTAGCTGTTCCAGAGACCATTTATCCAATTGTAGCTTCTCAGTGTCCAGAGAGCTTGCTATTGCCGTTGCAGGACGAGAATGGAGCAATTGCATCGCCATCCTTTGCAACCAGTGAGATTGATTTTTCAACTTATAGAACAATTGCCTTTGGACCGGGGCTCGGACGCCAAACAGATGGAGCAGCTCTTTTACGTCAACTGCTTGCTAATCTGTCGGGACAACCGCTTATTATTGATGCAGATGGGCTATTCTTTGCACGAGATATGTTAGAAGAGCTTCACACATATGAAGGGGATGTCATTTTGACACCGCATCCTGGAGAAATGGCTCATTTAACAGGTCTTACAGTGGCTGAGGTCGAGAAGAATCGTTTGGAGACTGCAAAACAGTTTGCGCAAGAGTACGGTGTTTATCTCTTATTAAAGGGGCATCGACCTATCATTACGTCACCTGATGGACAGCAATTTATCAATCCATTTGGAAATGATGCTCTAGGAAAAGGCGGAAGTGGGGATGTATTAACAGGGTTAATCGCTTCGTTTCTCTCACAGGGTACAAGTACGACAGATGCATTAATTGCAGCAAGCTACTATCATGCGACTGCAGCAGAGCAAGCTGGAAAAGAGCTATCAAATTATGGGGTAACTCCGCTGGATATTGTGGGATATGTGAGGAAGATGTTATAGATTTTAGGGGAAAATTAATACCCAAGAGTCTTCTCACTTGCGAATATAACCCAGGAAGATCGAGATACCTTCTATTCCTTTAATATATTCCAGGACAAGAGAAAAAGCGCATTTTGATTTCTTTTCAGTAACAAGCGAAGTAGTAAATGATTTTGAGAGTGGAACTTACATAATTTATTTTATTTGGCAGCACTATTAATAGATAGTGTTGTTTTTTTATTTATATAAAAAAACAAATGGTCTGTTTAAAAAAACATAATTTGTAAATTTTACATCGATTTGTACCGAGTGGAGATATGTTGTAAAATATAGGATATTAATATAATTTTATTCTAGTAAGATTTTGTAATATTATAAAAAGCTACAAATTAATATCTATTAAACTATTCCAAATCTGACAAACCTCTAAGCGACAAGATGGAAACCATTTTTATATGATTTAGCCTTATACTCCAGCAGAGAGTTGATAATAGAAAGCTGGAACAATAAAGCTTTGCTGAATCAAAATGCTCTAAAAAAGAATCTGATTACAATAGATTCAGTTGGATTCGGAGCGCTGATGGTGGTCGTAAGAGAAATGAACTGCTAACTGGGAATGGAAATAATCTTATAGATAGCCTCCAAATGAAGACTAAAAAGGAAAGAAAATTGATATGAGTAGATTTTAATTGAGTTAAAGAGAACATTCTATGGGGGAAATGTAATGAGCAAATTATCTACTGTATCAATTCAAGACCGTTTAATTGAATTGGGGGAAAGTATAGGATTACGAGCCGAAAAAGAATATTCTTTTCCTAGAACTAATGGATACAATCCTCGTTATGATGTCATTTGGTTTTTAGATGTAGAAAGTCTTAATATTGCTAACATAATGGGTGTAGAAATAATAGATGATAAATGGCTGCCTTTTGCTACTTTTGAAGTGGAAGGGGCAACTACTTCATCTAAAAATCAAGTTGGAAATATAGGGAATTTATTTATTTCTCCATGTCAGTATCATTTTATGATTGTAGCTAATCAAGAAGCAGGAAAAGAAAATGATACATATCGTAGAGGTGTCAAAATTGTAAGAACGATGCAAGAGCTAATTGGGAATAAAAACATTATTTTTTTAGACGTATCCATGCTGCCGTTGCAACTTTCAAATAAGACAAATCTTTTAACTAAACCTGAACATCAAAAGCGTGTCAAAGGCTCAGGTGGAGAAACTATTTCTTTACCTATTGCTGCAAAAGTACTAAAAAGACTCTCTGAAACAAATCTAACTGTTCATCTTGATTATGCTGCGGACTTTTTTAAAATTCAATTTCAAAATAAGAAGCAAAACTTAATATTAAATGATTTTACCTATGATCCAATCTCACTTGAACGTAAAAAAATTTTAGGGGTCTCACAATACTATTATTGTCCAAAGGTAGATATTTCAGCAGGCTTCTTTATTACAGGTGGATTTTTAGATTTTTTGGTGCAAATCGGAGAAAATCTACGTGAGGATAAACACTTGTATCCGCTACTTCAATATGTAAATGAAAAAAGGATAAAAGAGATATATTACCCTTTACTTGGTATAGAAATAGAGACAGGCGAATCTAAGCATGCGATTGGTGGGCTCATTAATGCGGGACGTTTACATCAAGTTGGGTGGATTGTGGGTACTGATTCAATGGAAAGTAGTGTTGACACATATCAATATTATTTAGGATTACGAAACACACACTATATTTCTATTAACCAATTAAATGGGGTGTCAACATGAAGGTTTTATTAGTACAACCATTTGGAGATAATTGTTCATATAATTATAAGATTATTTATAAGGAAATAAAATCATTTTTAAAGGAAGCAGAACTATCTATAGATTTAGTTGTCTTTCCAGAGGGATATGAATATGCAAAAAATGTTGATGAATGTTGGAATAAAGTTATTGATGTAGCTAATGATTTAAATACACCAGTTTTAATGGGGGTTTCAACATCATTTGGTACAGAAGAAGCCTATTACTATAATCCGAATGCGGCCCTAAATAACACTCAAGGAGAAACAGTGGACTCTGTATATATAAAGCATTCAACCTCACCGCGGGTGTTTTTCGACGATCACTATGAGGATGATTTTATTGATCTAGTGTACAGTCCGTTCATCTTAAAAGGAAAGAAAATTCAAATTTGTATTTGCCATGACATGTTTTATCCACTTTTAATGGAACGTCTAGAACTAGAAGGCATGGATATGCTTATTAATTTAACTGGTGGTAACGTTAAGATGTCTAAATGGGGTAGTATTTTAAAAGGTAGGTCATTAGAAATTCAAGGACCGGTAATGTGTACTATGGGGTATGGAGATTCAATGGGGCAAAAATCCGATCGTATTATTTATAATAACGGAAACTTATTAAAGTCAATTTATGAAAAGGGAGATGGCAAAAAACAAAATGCATATTCAATCTTTGATTTGAATCAAGAACAAACAATGCCTCAGGCAGAACCATATTATAGTGATAAGCAATATAAACACTTTACAGTAGGATATCAGGACGAAGATGTCATTATTTCTGAAAATGGATCCTTGATTTCGAATTTACCTGAAATAGAGAAACTGAAATCTTCTATTCGTTTAAAAAAGAGTAAGGATATTATTCATGTTCATGCTTGTATAGAAGATAATCTGTATGATCGGAAATTTGTATTTCAACAACCACGTTTTGAAAAAGATCATGAAGTTTTTATATATAACTGTGATAAAGATATTGATTATGATATAGCAGTAGCTTTTGCAAAGCTGAGAGTTATTGAAAATCGAATTGCAGTTGTAATAAGTACTCCAAATTACACAATCGGAGCAAAAACTAATCGTTATAAAGATGTTCAGCTATTCCAAGGGAAATCTATTGGTTTCGATTTAGAGCATATGTATGGATTTGATAGTGTTTATGAAAAATCAATTAATTCTGGAAAAGGTTTAAATCTTATATTTAAAGAACAGTATGAAAATCTAATTAATCATTAAAAGAATGCCGAGTTGAAAAAATTGCGTTGAGAAAAGTATCTGCAACTACAACATTTTTTAAAATCAAATGGGGCGGATAGGATTACTCTTTCTTTTGAGAATATAGAGATGATATTAGGATTTAATCTCCCTGATTCGGCTTATAAATATTCTGCTTGGTGGAGTAATAATATTGGTTCTCATACACAGGCTCATTCATGGAGAGATGTGGGATATAAGACTGAATCTATTCAGTTATGAATGAAGTTGGGAAGTTTCGTAGTTAATCTATTGAAGAGCTTTGAAGAATACTATTTAGTTAGTAAAGAAATACCAGACAGGAGATTTTATAATGGAAGAATCAACTTATTTTTATCATTTTCTTGAACCAATCTCTAAAGAATTAGCATTTGTTGCACGTGAACTTGAACATAGTATTTTCACAAGCCCTAGAACAATGCTCACTCATGCAAGAATATTTGTTGAGAACATCCTGCAACAAGTAATTCGAGAGGAAAAGTTGCCTGAAGAGCAATGGGCGAACTTGAAAGATAGAATTGACTTGTTGAATCAAAATGGTTACCTGACGACTGAAATCAGAGATGCTTTACATTTTGTTCGTCAGACTGGAAACAAAGCTGCTCACGATACAAGAATGTTTCGTTATTCAGAAGCATTATTGTCATGGGAGTCTGTCTATCAAATAGTCAAGTGGTATGTGGAAGTTTATGGCCCCGTTGACTTTAATGTTCCTCCATATCAGGATCCTACTCTAAAAGTGCAACAATCATATGAAATCACAGAAATTGAAGAGCGTCTCAAGTCTTTAGAAACTCTACTTATATCATCTATGCAAAAGACCTCTGTAGATACAGATAAACTTGAATCAGAGGTAGCAGCAACCACTTTAGATTTACCAATAAAATTTGACCAACCAGGTTTCACAACCATTCGTACAATTACATATAAGGATCAAAAGCTTGAAATTCCTTATTTTTTGCGGGATGCTTTCTTGCTGCCTCAAAGATTTGCTATATCAGAGACATTCCTTATTAGACTTGGAGCAGAACAACAAGCCCGGATAATGAGTGAGCTACCCAACAATCTTGAAGGATTACACCATCATGTAAAGCGTTATACCGAAAAAAATAATGAAAATTTGTTCGAAGAGTTAAAAACGTATATCGAAGAAGAGAAAACACGTAGAAAGCTTATTATCGAACGTCAAGGAGAATTATTCTTCTTTTTTAAAGATGATTATATAGTTGTGACGGAAGAGCTATCCAAGATACCTTTAACTTCCGATGAATTTACTGGAATGCCAAACCTTCTAAGGCAATTAAATGAAGACCAAATGAATACCGTCGAGCAATTACCAAAGGAATTGGTTATTTTAGCGAAATATGAAAATGTTGGTGTAGGTACTGTGGAAAAGTTGTTTGAACAGTTGAAGGAGAAACAACAGCCAAAAAACTGATTACAATATAATCTAAAACAAAATATAGATATGTGAGAGCAAAGGAAGGAATTGAATGAAGAAAACACTTGTGTATATATTCTTACTTGCAATCTTAGCTGGATGTAACAAAGACGAGAAACATGTTGTTTACATGGAAGGAGTCTCCATGTCTCCCACAATAGAACATGGGGATAAGGTGATTGTTGATAAAGACTATTATGGGGACAATGATATTAAACGTGATGATCTTGTGCTTTTTAATATGGAGGAAAGCGAACATATTAAAAGAGTGATCGGCTTACCTAACGAGCTCGTTCAGATTAGTGATGGAGCTATTTATATTGATAGCAAGCCACTTGAAAGTGAATATGATTTCGTCGATGTGTGGGAGGGTGATATGCCTGCAGAAGGTATTCAATTAAAGAGTGACGAGTATTTTCTAATTGGAGATAATCTTAAACCGCTAACAAGCAAGGATAGTAGAATAGATGGTCCTACCGCTAAGGAAGACATTATAGGGAAAGTTGTTGAAAAGTAGGATGGTTCCCTGGGTCCCAAACATTCACGTTTATTCAAATAAACGTGAAATTCATGTTAGTTTGTGACCCAGGGACAGACAAAATTCCGCACAATAAAACAACCAGGAAAATTTCTATTTTCCTGGTTGTTTTATGTGCAGCGAAAGAAAATATTTCCTAACTTCCTGTTGTAATAATCAGAATTTATTGTATAATTTAACATAAGTTAATAAATAGGCAGAGACGATGAGATGAAAGCCTAAATGTGAGTCTTTTTGAAAAGGCTTACATTTGGCGTTCATCTTTCTTTTTTGCCGTTAACTCAAACAAAGGGGGATTTACAGTGAAGAAGATGACAGGGTTAGTTGCAAGTGTAATGCTTGCGGGGAGTATTCTAGCGGGCTGTGCTGGTGGCGAATCTGGTGGGGGAAGTGGAGGAGACCGAATCACGCTTTATTCTCCTGAAACACCTGACTTTGCTAAAGAATTAGCAGCTAAATATGAAGAAGTGCACGGCGGAAAAGTAGATGTACATTACGCTGGAACGAATGTCCTGGTGAATCAAATGCTAGCTGAAAAGGATAATCCAAAGGCTGATGTATGGTATGGCGGAGGGGGAATCCTTCCTTTTGAAGCTGCTGTGGATAAAGGCATTTTGGCAGAGTATATTCCAGATTTTGCAGCAGATTGGGACATCGTAGAAGATGGCATCAAAATGAAGCATGAAGACGGAAAATATGTTGGGGTAGAAATCTTCGTTTTGGGTTTTTCTTACAATCCGGAATTAGTGTCTGAGGAAGAAGCGCCAAAAACATGGGAAGACCTGCTAGATCCTAAATGGGCAGGGAAAATCCAATTCCCTAATCCAGCAGCTTCTGGGACAGCAACTTTAATGGTAATGGACCAGATGATGAGAAAAGGGGAAGACGAGGCTTGGAAATACTTCGAGCAATTAGTGAAGCAGTCTAACTCTATGCCAGACTCAGGTTCAGCGCCAACAAAAGCAGTAGCAATGGGTGAGGCTCATATTGGAGTTGGATTTGACTTTATGGCATATGAACAAAAGGCTAAGGGTGAAAGCGTAGACTTTATCGTACCAGATAAAACACCAGTTCTTGTAAACCCAGTATCCTTAATCGAGGGTGGTCCAAATGCAGAAGGCGGAAAGAAATTTATAGATTTCCTTCTATCTGAGGACGCACAACAAATCATGGCTGACTGGTATCATATCCCGATTAATCCAAACGTAGAATCTAAGACACCATTGAACTTAGAGAAGGTGAAAGAGATTGCAGTTGATTTGGATATCGATTGGGTGAATGAAAACTATGACCGAGTTCGAAACGAATGGAAAGATAAATTTCAATAAATAAGGGTGAATATAAATGGGATCAGTAAAATTAAGTAACATCACAAAAAAGTTCGGGGACGTTACTGCGCTACATGATATTAACCTTGATATCAAGGAGGGCGAATTTTTCGCTCTTCTTGGTCCTTCGGGATGTGGAAAAACAACCACGATGAGATGTATTGCTGGATTTGAGAACCCTACTTCTGGAGAAATTTACATAGGAGACAATGAGGTAGAAAACATTCCCGCAAACAAGCGTAACTGTGGCATGGTTTTTCAAAGCTATGCACTATTTCCTCATATGAATGTATTTGAAAATGTCGCGTACAGTCTGAATATCAAAGAGTTAAACTCTAGTAATCCATTTAAACAATTAGGCATTTACGCACGTTTGCTGAATAAAAGATTAGGCAAAACACCAAAAGCCACTCAAGAGAAAGTGATGGAAATACTTCGATACGTTGAGCTGGACCAATATGCGGATCGTCTAACTAGCGAGCTTTCTGGTGGACAGCAGCAAAGGGTTGCACTAGCTAGAGCCTTGGTGATGGAGCCAGCTGTTCTATTGATGGATGAGCCACTTTCAAATCTTGATCAAAAGCTTCGACACTCTATGAGAAATACGATTAGATCAATCCAACAGGATTTAGGGATTACTACTATTTTTGTTACGCATGACCAAGAAGAAGCCATGAGTATGGCGGATCGTATAGCAGTAATGGATAAAGGGGAAATCGTGCAAATTGGTACCCCGACAGACTTATATAGTAATCCACAAACTCCTTTTATTGCAGACTTTGTTGGAACCTCGAATATTTTGAAAGGTAACGTGGTAGGGGAGGAAAATGGTTTACTCCTTGTTAGCGGAGATGGTTTTCATTTGAAGTCCTCGAATCATACGACGAAAAAAGAAGTTGATATTATTATACGACCAGAGCATGTGAGAGTTGAGCCTGTTGATAGTATAGTAGATGCTTCTACTACAAACGTGATAGAGGGTACAGTGCTCATGTCTACCTATTTAGGTTCGATTGTTCGCTATGATGTTCAGGTTGGAGAATATCAACTAATTGTGGACACCACATACTCTACAGGGGCAAATATATTTGAAGAAGGGAAAAAGGTGAAACTGACGATAGAGTTTGAAAGGGTGCTATTGATATGAAGAGATCATTCAAGAACTTCAGCGGATTATCAGTAGTAAAAATATTTATCTACGTATTTTTTGGCCTTTTCATGATACTCCCGCTTTTTTCAGTGTTTCTCGTTAGCTTCACGGGGCAGCCAATCAATATTTTAGGTTCAATCACTGATCCGTCTATTTTTAGCTCTACTATGGAAAAGTTGAAGGGTGTATCCTTAGACAACTATAAAAAAATCTTTACAAACTCAGGCTATTTAGATGCCTTAAAAAACAGTTTATACTTGGGCTTTTTAGTAACTGTAATTGTTATTACGCTCTGTATCCCAATGGCATACGGGATTGCTAGAACAAAAATGCCCTTTAAAAAGATCATCTCAGCATTATGTACCATTCCGCTTATCGTTCCGACTTTTATCTCCTCCTATGCATTTATTATTATGTTCGGAAGAGCAGGATGGGTGACGGAAATTTATAACATGTTAGGCGGAGAAGGGATGCTTCTCGATCCTTACTCTATGGCGGGAGTTGTTACAGTACAAGTATTTTTCTTCTTCCCATATGCACTTTGGCCGTTAGTTGCGGCATTTAAAATAAGTGATATTAGCTTAGAAGAAGCCTCACATAATTTAGGGGCAAAGAGCTGGTTCACTTTTATCTTTGTCACGTTTCCGCTTGCACTTCCAGGTATTATCTCGAGTGCGCTATTAATATTTACGGTAAGCTTCTCTGACTTTGGAACTCCGATTGTTCTTGCACCTAAAGAATTAAACCTCTTGGTAGTAGAAGCATATCGTGAAATGGCAGGCTTCTTTAACTGGGGCGGTGCTGCGATATTAACCGTAGTTATGCTGGTTGTAGCTGCATTCTTTTTCTGGCTTCAGCATTTATTTACGAAAAGCAGAAACTATGGATCTGTTTCTGGTAAGCCTAAAAAACAAAAACTAATAGAGAACAAGTTGTTAACAAGAGTTTTGTCAGGCTACTCTTTCTTAGTGGTGCTAATCCCACTTTTAGCGATGTTATCAGTAGCTCTACAATCTGTCGCTACAACTTGGGGAAAGGATTTACTTCCGAACGGATATACACTAGATCACTATAAAACAATCTTCTCCACGTCTATGGGGAATATACAAAATAGTATTATGCTTGCCGCTGGTGCGCTCGTTTTAAGTGTTGTTCTAGCAACATTTGTCTCTTACTTTGTCGTAAGACAAAATTCATCGAAGCTGGATTTCATGGCTTCTATGCCTTTAGTAGTTCCTGGAATCGCATTCGGTATCGCTTTGATTCAAACGTTTAATACAGCACCTTTACAGTTAACTGGGACTGCTGTTCTCTTAATCATTGCCTATACCATTCGACGACTGCCATATATGGTTAGGTCTACAATGGGAGCAATGAGAGCAATAAAACAGGATATTGAGGAGGCGGCAATCAATCTTGGGGCAACTCCTTTAACTGCAGCTATTACAATCGTTGGACCACTGATGCTACCAGGTATAGCGGCTGGCTCTGTCTTGGTGTTTATAACCGTTATTAAAGAGGCCAGCGTATCTATCTTACTTGCACCTGCAGAATGGGCACCAATGAGCTTAGTTATTTTCCAAAATATCTTACGTGCTGAATATTACACCGCTGCCGCTATGTCAGTCGTTCTAGTGGTACTTGTGCTCGTGTTACAAGGATTGGCTAATTTCTTGTCAAGAAAACAACAGTTATAGTCTATTGGGGTGAAAACGTTGAACGGATATATATTTGATTTAGACGGAACAATCTATATTGATTCGGAGATTATTCCAGGGGTACCGGAAGCGATTAGGGGCTTGAAGGAAAGAGGAGATAGGGTTGTATTTCTAACAAACAAATCGATCGCTAGTAGAAAAGAGTATGTAGAAAAATTAAAGATGCTAGATATAGAAGTGAAGCTGGAGGAAGTAATTAATTCCAATTATATTACCGCATTATATTTAAAGAGTGTCATGAAGCCGGAGGACTCCGTCTATGTCATTGGAGAGGAACCCCTTTTCGAGGAGCTTAGGGAGAATCAAATAAAATTGACGGACTCCTCCTCTGAAGCTTCACACGTCGTTATTGGATGGGACAGGGAGTTTAACTACGAGAAGTTAAACCACGCCTATCAAGCTTGGAGAAATGGAGCGGAAATAATTGCTACAAACCCTGATCGTACCTGCCCGGTCAGTGGAGGCGAAATACCAGACTGTGGGGCCATGATTGGAGCTCTAGAAGGGGCGACAGGTGAGTCTGTCAAAATTATTACTGGGAAGCCATCCTCTCTTATGGCGAATTATGTATTAAACAATGTACTGCAGATGGAAGCAAGTAATTGTTACATGGTTGGGGACAGATTAGAGACCGATATAAAAATGGGAAATGATGCTGGCATGCAATCTGTTTTAGTACTGACAGGAATCACGACAACGAATATGCTAGAAAATCCTGTACATAAGCCGGAATATGTATTAGACAGCGTAAGGGACATACTTTCGTTATAGATTAAAACTCCACATCTCTGGAATCCCAGCGGATATCGCTAGAGCACCGTTTTCTAAGGCTAGATGTACCTCTGATATATTATCTATCAGACCTCCAGCTATTATAGGAAATGGTAGACTTGTAGAAAGCTGATCAATGACCTTTGGCATAATACCAGGCATTACTTCTACAGCATCAGGGCGACAGGAGTTAGCCATTTCAATCCCTTTCATGACAGCATTCCGATCTAGCAAAAATATTCTTTGGATAGTCATGAGGCCAACTTCTTTAGCAAGCTTCACTACATTGCTCTTCGTAGTGATAATCCCGGTTGGTTTCCATTTGTCTGCTACGAAAGTTAAGGCAGTTTTCGAGCTTGAAATACCATCGATGAAATCTAGGTGAATAAAGACGTATTTATTTGCCTGTTTGATCTTCTGTATATGCTCGCCTGTAGTCATGATGTTTCCGGTAAGTAGAAAGACAATATTGGATTTGCTGGCAATCGCCTGTTGCAAATCTTGTTCGTTCGTAACAGAAGCTATTATTTGTGATTCAACCATATCAACTAAACTCATACGCGCACCTCTTCTATCTTTTGGTTGTTATTATAGCATATTTACATTTTTTGAAATAAATAATTTTGGTCAGAGAATTGATGAGAAGACCGTTACAATACTTGCCTAGCTGCGAGTTTCTTGTAATGGTCTTTTTTCTATGGAAAGGAGAAAAAAATGAGGAATTTTTCGTATGAAGCGCGAAGCAACATCTTATCCAATCTTGAAGAAACGAATTATGATGTCCTAGTTATTGGAGGGGGTATCACAGGGACGGGAATAGCATTAGATTGTGCAACGAGAGGCTTGAAGGTGTTAGTAGTAGAAATGCAGGATTTTGCAGCGGGCACCTCCAGTAGATCCACGAAGCTTGTTCATGGAGGTCTTCGATATTTAAAGCAGTTTGAAATTAAAATGGTAGCAGACGTTGGGAAAGAGAGGGAAATTGTTTATTTAAACGCCCCACATGTGACTCATCCAGAGTGGATGCTCTTGCCTATTTATAAAAAGGGAACCTTCGGAAAATACTCTACTTCCTTAGGGCTGAAGGTATATGATTTTTTAGCAGGCGTGAAAAGGCATGAAAGAAGGAAAATGTTAACGAAGGATGAAACGATACAGAGAGAGCCTCTATTGAAGCAGGAAGATTTGATAGGCGGTGGCTACTATGTCGAATATAGAACGGATGATGCAAGATTAACGATAGAAGTTGCCAAGAAAGCGTCTGAAAAAGGGGCAGATCTCTTGAATTACGTGAAAGCAGAGAAGCTACTTTACACAGATGATGGACGGGTTTGTGGAATGACCGTACAGGATATGTTTTCTGGTAGTCACTATAATGTGTTGGGGAAGAAAGTAGTGAATGCTTCAGGGCCGTGGGTAGAAAATGTAATTGGTTTAGACAAGAAAATCCAAGGCAAAAGTTTATTGCATACAAAGGGAGTTCATATTGTCATAGATCAACAAAGGTTCCCATTAAGACAAGCGGTATACTTTGATACACCAGATGGAAGAATGGTATTTGCCATTCCAAGAGATGGTAAAACCTATGTAGGAACAACGGATACCGTATTCGAAGGGAATTTAGTTAACCCTACAATAGAGCAGGAGGACAAAGATTATTTAATTCAATGTATACATTTTATGTTTCCACACACTAATGTAACAGTAGAGGATATTGAATCTAGCTGGGCAGGGGTAAGGCCTTTAATTAGAGAGGAAGGTAAGGGACCTTCTGAAATATCAAGAAAAGATGAAATATGGACATCAGAAACTGGCCTCCTAACGATTGCAGGTGGCAAGCTGACAGGATATCGAAAAATGGCAGAAACGATTACAGACATCTTATGTAAGGACTTGCAAAATGAAGGTATTGCAGCCGGTCCCTGCAGCACCAAAACATTAAGACTTTCTGGAGGAGAATTTGATAGCCCGACAGACTATGCAAGTTACACAGCCAAAAAAGCAGAGGATTTAATGGAACTTGGTCTAACCAATAAAGAAGCTATTGCTTTAGCGACAATGTATGGAAAGAACACAGATAAAATTTTGGAACTGGCAGATCGGATACAGACTGAAATTACCCTGCCACTAATTATAAAATTAACACTCCATTATGCAATCGAGCACGAGATGGCCCTGACTCCTGTAGACTATCTACTAAGAAGAACAGGAAGCATCTTGTTCAACATCTCCTTTGCACAAAAGTGGAAGCTAGAGGTTACCGAATATATGGCGCAAGTATTGAACTGGGACAATGAAACAAAAGAGCGAATGTGGGCAGAACTAGAGTTACAGCTTCGACAAGTTGTGTCTGTCCCTGGGTAAGAAACAATCACGTTTGTTTAAACAAACGTGATTGTTTTTATTTTCATGTTTGTTTGTGACCCAAGGACACCCTAAGAGTTTTTGCAAAACGAGTATCAGAGACACAACGGATTACGAGCGCTTTAAAGCTTATGTGGATGAAGAAGCAAATCGCCATGGTGTTTCACCAGGAGAACTGAGATATGGAGATTATGATCATATCATTTGGTAGTCACATGGCGTATAGTTTTGTAAAATTAATTGAGAATGTGGGAAGATAATGCACCTTTACGAGCGGGGGTTATGTAAGTATGGAAGGGAGCAAAGCGATGCTACAAATAAGAGTAGAAAAAAATCCAGATATATATCGAGTTATCCAAATAAAATCTGATCAAACACTATATGATATCGAGTTAGTCATTAGTGCGGCTTTTGAAATAGAAGAAATGGTAGAGCCTGTCTATCAAATCATACGCCGAAATGGTATGCCTGCTGAAGAAGCATTTGCATTTTACGACGAGGAAGAAGTTTTGGATAGTGAGGAAGAGCTAATTGGAAAGTGGTTTATAAAAGAAGGAGACGAAATGCTTGTAATCTTGGACGATAAAGAAGAACTAAGCGTTATGTTAGAGAAAGTTATGGAAGATACAGAAAAGCCATATCAATGTGTTGCTGGAGCTGGGAATTTATACGACAGTAACAAAGAGGTAGATATAGAGTCCATTAATGATAACCTTCGCTTCCTGGATGAGATGCCCTATATGGAGCAATTATTAGAGCCCGATTATTTGACCCTGCTTGAGTATGCGGATGAACTAAAGAAGCTAAAGCCGTGGCAATATTTTGGGAATGAAGACATCATTGCCCTTCATTTAAAAGGTGCTACTTACTTTGTTTCTGTTATGGGTGCTGGTGGGGAAGAGTATGGCGTTATGATATATGACCAGGAACATGGGTATAGATCACTTGCTGCTATTCTTGATGGAGGGTATCTGCCTGATGATTTTCACTTTGATCTTAGTGCCTTAACGGTAAATTATCTCGACCGTGCTGAACTAGAAAAACAAGATTATGAGCTGATAAAGGATAATGGTTTAAGCTTCAGAGGCAAAAAAAAATGGATTTCTTTTCGTTCCTATGAGCAGGGACTTGAGCCAATCATACCGTTATATTCAGACGTAGAGATTATGAAAATAATCATACGTGGAATGATTCAGGTAACGCTAATGCGAAAAGAGGGTTGGCAATATCCGCAAGTTGCTACCCATGAGTTTCCTGCATTCCATGTATATGATGATGGACAGGTGAAATTTGAAGGACTGATTAATGTCCCACTTCAAAAGAACAAGTTAGAAATTGAAGTCAATGATATCGAAATAGCGAGGATTAAGAGAAATAAGAAAAGTAGCTTAGAGCTGGAATATGATATGTTTTATTTGCCTTTTGGAATTTCTGAAAAAGAAGAACGTACAATCTATCCTCTTTTATACATCGTGATGGATCGTATGAATGGCCAGGTTTACGTTAATGAAATGATGCCCTTCCCAAAAATCCCAATTTTTCAACAGCAAGTTTTTTGGACAATGTTACTAGAACTACCCATCCGTCCAAAGAAGATTTATATGAAAAGAGAAATGATAGATATTCTACAACCACTTGCCAAATTAGTAGGAGTAGAATTAGTCATTAGTGAACTACCAAAGATACAAAAATTAAAAGATATGATGAAGCAAATGCCTCCGGTCTAACAGAAATGCTATAGGAATCAACAGAACGTGATTGTTCAGACTATCTAAAACTGGAGTGTGCCATATGGGAAATGAAGTGAATTGTCCCGTTTGTTTTTTTCCTATGGAAGATGGGGCTGGTTATTGTATCTTATGTGAAGAAGTTGTATATAAAGATGAGGATGGTAAATTGACTAGCGATTTTTTAGAATTGATTGAAAAATGATATTTGAAAATAAGAGTAGGTTTGCGTAAGGATCTTTCAAATTCAGTCTAATTGAGCGAGCTGAATTGCATATCGTATAAAAAAGGTCATCTTCTAAAATAATAGGAAGATGACCTTTTTCTATAATGTTTATTTCCCACAGCATTTTTTGTATTTCTTTCCACTACCACAAATGCAAGGATCATTGCGACCAATTTTCCCATATGTATCTCGCATGATGGTTTTCATATCGATTGTTTTCATATCTTTTTCAAACTGCACATTCCGTTCGACAACTTCATTACGCCAAGCTTCTAACTTTGGATGTTCACGATTCATTGCTTTATAAAACGCATAAAATATTTCTTCCATATCACACATTCCAGCAGTTTTACCATTGGCAATATATTGCTCTATCAATAGAAAGGTATGCTCAGAAAAATGAGTTGCTAACGCTTCAATGAGTAGCTCTTGTTTTGTCACATCATTTGTTTGAGAATAGGCCTCGACCAAAGCTTTCTCTGCTAAAGGAGTTTTTATTTCTTTTAAAATGGAAATTGCAACTATAAATGTATCTTCTTCTGCTATAAGGGGAGCAACTGCACTGACTACCTTGTCAGATTGCAATGAAATAAGTGCTTTGCAAACTTCTTCTATCAATACATCCTCATAGCGTGGAAGCAACTGTACCATCTCTGGTATCAAGTCGTGCAGTTGAAAGATGCCAGCTGCACGAACGGCTAAAATACCGTTTGGACTAAATGACTCTTCTTCTAGCTCGTCACGAATAACTTGGCGTGCTTCATTTTCATCATATTCACCTGTCTGAATGAGAATATCCTGCACGAATTTAGCGCTCCCAAATGCGCCCTTATCAAAGTTACGATTTAAATCAGAGGTAAATTCTCCATAGAGCTCCCATAATGGCTCTAAGTCCTCTTCTGTTTTGTCTTCAAAAGCTAAGAAGCGTTTTCTCGCATTCATATAGATTTTAGACATATAAAAGGTTAACTGTTCCTCGTACTTCAATAAAATATGGGGAGGTGTGTTTTCAAGAAATCCACGAACTAAGTGAATTTTATTAAATGGCCATTCAGGAAGCCATTGCAATAATAATTCGATTGTCTTTTCATCTTTTGGAAAATCATCACCATGTAACAATAGTGTCTTTCTTGCTTCCTCATGCTCACCGCAAAAAGCGACTATTTCATTTGTTAAGGAAACTGGAACCTTCGGATACTCCTGTAATTGAGCTAACCAAAAATCGCGCAAAACCTGGTCAGTCGATAACACATTGGGCATAACTTTTTGAAAAAAAGTGTTCATAATTAGCCCCCTCATTTAATTTAGGATATGTTCAGTTTACCCTAAAGGTTGTCCCTATGTAAAAAACAATCACGTTTGTTTAAACAAACGTGATTGTTTTAATTTTCATGATTGTTTGTGACCCAGGGACAGACACAACTAGAAGAATTCAAAGTTCTCTACTTTTTTGCCTTCTTTTCGTTTTTTAGCGATTAAATAGGCATCGATGATGACTACTGGCATTGTAATATATACGGAAAATCCTAAAGTAATGATACTGAAGATGATAGAAAGAACGAAGAACAAAATTCCTTTTGCTACTTGGCCATTCACGATTTGGCCTAGCCCTGTAAGTAGGAAAGATAATAATGCAGGGATTGCTGGATGCATTCCTTCTCCGTTTGTAGATTTACTTTTCTTTACGTTCACTCCGCAAGCTGTACATATTTCTTGAACGTCACTTACAGATTCTCCGCAGTTGTAGCAATAGTTCTTGACTGTATTCTGTCTTACTCCACATTTTGGACAGATTTCTGCTAACTCTGAAATAGTCTCAGAACAATGTGTGCAATACATAATAGTACCTCCCGAAAACTTTATAAAATATTGATTTAGAGCAACAAAATCTATTAAATCGCCCAAGTCTATGACCGGACGATTCTTGTATTTGTATGGCACCAAAAAGAGTAGAACCTTTCAGGTAGGCAATGACACATATAAATATCCTGAGAAAGCTACTCTTTCCGTTTTTAATTCAACAATATTAAGTATAAAGGATTTTAGGAGTATTCTATCAGGGGATTGGTTGCTCTTTTGGTAGTGCTTCCCTCTAGCGGAATAAAACAAAGAGCCAACGTAACAAATAATGAGAGACTTATGTATGGTATGTTAAGTTTAAAAATATCCATCCTTTTAAAAGAAAAGGGGTGAAACAACAATATTAATCCATCTATCTAAGAAGTGTAGGAAGCTAAACTAGTTTATCTTCCCTTATAAAATTTGTCGGCTCTATAAACCATTAACCATAATAAGATTTGTGAAACGACTAGAAAAGCCACCCAGTAGCTATTGTCGATTGCTGCAAGATAAATTGCGATTACACTTAGTATGAATGAGATGATAAAGCCGAATAGTGTATTAGATTCTTTTAATAAGCTCATTTCTACCTCCTAAATATATATTTTTTCTATTTATTTAATAATAAAGTCATCAGGTGCAGGACCCTACTCACGCTAAATTAATAGATTTATCAGATAAATTTATTATATACCAAATGAATAGCCAAGTTTATACAAAAGTATATTTGTTTTTTATACGGCCTTGCTGTGACACTCTTTACCTGGTTAAATAAGGAATAGATATAAGTGTTTAATTAGCAAGTTGAATGGTCTTTTTTTTATGTGGACAGCCGAAGGAGTGATAATGATGAGCTGGGAATTAAACGTAGCTGAAGCGAAGGAAGTGTACCTTACGGAAAGTGATATGTGGAGGTATACCCAGCATTTTTTGATGCACGCCCATCATACGACTACCTATAAGCATGTGTTAATGAAAGCTTTACTGGAGAGCTTGCCGGAAATCAGTGATAGTGGTCGACTGAGTTTTTTGCAGGTGACGAGACATGTGACGAAAATCTATTGGAATCTAGCGATTACCTACCAGCTGGGGCAGATGAACTCCAAGGATAAGCGGAGTGGGGTAGAGCAGGTTATTTTAGATTTTCAGCGAAAGCACAATATACCGAGTGAATGGAATTTTGAGAGAATACCAGAGACCCAGCAGGAGCAGTTAATTAAAGATGTTTCTGTTATCTACAAGAAAAATGTCTATGGCTCCTTTTATAAGTCCTTTAATGGTACTATTTATTCTTTTCATAAAAGAGAAGGCTGGCTTCAGCTTGCCCCTCCTTATATCGTTTTCTTTGAAAAGTATAAGAAAATCCTGATGAATGTAACGAATTATCAGCTAGCACTATTTTTAGAGAAATACAATACAAAGGAAGCGATGGAGCACATTTTGACGAAGGTCGAGTTTGTCTCTGCTAGACAGTCGCTTGCAGAATTCCAGTTGTTGTTGAAGCAATATGGGGAAGAGCACTGTTTTTATTGCAACAAGCCACTGAAACGGTCTCATGTGGATCACTTCGTACCTTGGAGCTACGTACAAAATGATGTCCTGTGGAATTTTGTCCTTGCTTGCCCTTCTTGTAATACAAGTAAAAGCAACCGCTTGGCACACGAGCAATATCTTGAAGAGTTAGTGAAACGCAACAATACATGGATCGCCTACGAGCAAATGGAGACGTATAGCGAGAGAAAGCTTGTACATATGTATGACTATGCCATTCAAAACGGCTTCTTAGGAGAATGGCGACCGGTCTCCCTGGGTTAGAAACATACGTGTTAGTTTAAACAAACGTGAATTTCATATTTGTTTCTTACACAGGGACAGAAACAATACAAAAAATACCCCTGCGTCAAAGCAGGGGCATGCTTACACTGGGATAAATCAATGCAAGTATTTAGAGGTGTCTTGATCTTGGGAGTCTGCGTTAAGGGCAGTGGTTCCTGTGTCGGCCTGTTGGTCATTTTTTTGTTTTTTAGGGGATGATGTTTGCTTATTTGTATTTTTTTCGCTAGATCCAGCATTAGAACCAGAGGACGCATTCTTTTGTTCATTGGAATTCCCCGTATTACTGTTTTGGGCATTTGAAGAGTCTGCTTGGGTTTCAGCCATCTTAGCCACGCTGTCAATGATAGTCCCTGCTTGTGGGGAGATAGTTTTTGCTATCGTACCTACTGCTTGGATAACCTCTTCACCGGTGCTATTATTTTGCGCGTTCTGCCCACTAGTATTATGATTGCTTTGTTTCCCAGAGCTTTGTGATTGATTCTTTTGTGTGCTATTCTCATCGGACATTGATTTTGCAATATTTCCTACGGTTTGCATTATATTGCTGCTATCATGGTTTGAACTAGCAGCATTATCTCCACTCTGTTGTTGAGTGTTACTATCAGAGCCTCCAAATAAAGACTGCGTAATACTGTTGTTCATCATGCTTTGCTTAAAGCTACCATCCATCATACTGGAAGTCATCGCTTTTCTAGGACAGTAATTTGTTACTCCTTCCGCTGCTTTCATTGCTCCGAAAAGAATAGCCAATTGTCCCTTTGTACTTTTGGGATCACGGATCAGTTGGATTGTGCCATAAGCCGTCATAATAGAGCCCACCATGAAGCGGATATAGGCATGTTTATTGCTAAGGTTTTGTTGGTTTTGCGTCATTATAGCATTCCTCCCAAAGGATAATTTTTCTTCTCCGTATCATCACGAGGAAGAAGGTAAGCGTAACAAGAAAAGAACTTAGAAAAGAAAGTTCCCCTTTATTTTTCCCATCCAATGCTTGATTATTCCGTTACCAAGCATTGAAACAAAAAGATAGATGCGCTAATTTCTTAATAGGTATTTTTTGTTAATAAATGAAACTATTTGTTTAAGAGAATTTTAAAAAATATAAAACATTTTACCTATTCCAAATATATAATTATTATATATTTTATTTATTTTATGAAAAATTTACTGTATAATAGAGTTGTAATCGATTATATATAATAAGTTGTTTAACGGAGGTCATCACAATGGGACGTTTAGAAAATAAAGTAGCAATCGTGACAGGTGCAGCACGCGGTATGGGTGAATCACATGTCCGAGCATTTGTTCGTGAGGGAGCAAAGGTAGTTTTTACAGACTTAAACGAAGAAGGCGGACAAGCCCTTGCGAAAGAGTTAGGTGAAAACGTATTATTTGTGAAACAAGACGTGACAAAAGAAGCTGACTGGCAAAAAGTTATCGAAGAAACGGAAAAGGCTTTTGGTCCAGCGAATATTTTGGTAAACAATGCTGGAATCAGCATGAATAAAACATTAATGGAAATGACGGAAGCAGAATATCGTAAAATCGTGGAGATCAACCAAGTTTCTGTATTCCTTGGAACGAAAGCGGTTGTTCCTTCTATGCAAAAAGCTGGAAGCGGCTCTATCGTAAATATTTCCTCTATGAACGGTCTTGTAGGAGGAGCAGTTGGTTATACAGATACAAAGTTCGCTGTACGCGGTATGACGAAAGCTGCTGCACTTCAATTAGCTCACTTTGGCATTCGTGTTAACTCTGTACATCCAGGTGTTATTGAAACGCCAATGGTTAGCCAAGGAGATGCTGTTGAAGCAATCAAAGAATTCGCTAAGCATATTCCATTAAAACGTGTAGCACAATCAGAAGAAGTTTCTAACCTTGTTCTATACTTAGCATCTGATGAATCCAGCTACTCTACAGGTTCTGAATTCGTTATCGATGGTGGATTAACTGCAATGTAATGAAATAAATCACCACACACCTCATGTTAGCAAATAGCTAGCATGAGGTTTTTTATGTTTAAAGAGATGCTATTCAAGGAATATTAATGTTAAGACCCACTAAATTAAGTATTTGCAAAGCTGCATTACTTAAGCGCTTGGTTTCCTGTAGAAGTTAAATGTACTGCTTTTCCTTCATGATGCGTATATATAGTTGGAGACATGTATCTCCATGTATAGAGGCTAGGTTTTTTCAAAAGCTAAGTTTAAATTTCACTGACTGATAAGACAGCCTTAGTTTTCATTCAAATTCGTTCATATAATAGACAAAAATTATTGACAAAATTGTGAACGAGTTTGATAATAAGAAACAAGAGGGGTGTTTGAAATGGAAACATACGTTAAAATGCTACACGCTACAAAGCTATTTGGTGCAGTTTTATTAACGATTGGGGTAGCAGTTTTCTTCTATGGAATAATGACTAGTGGGCAAGGAACTGTCATGGGAATCGGCATTGGCTTAGTAATGGCAGCGTCGTTCACATTCATTATTGGGATGATCCTAGTAGCGTCAGAAGAAATGGTTTTAAACGGCAAAAAATATAGAAATGAGAGCATCTAAAGCTTTCGTAAAAGGTATTTAGGGAGCAATCTCTAAATACCTTTTATTTTGAAATAAAGGACTGATTTGCATCATGTCAAAAAAAGTACTCTACATAACGGCTATCGTAGTGGTGATGACGGCTGTCATTATGGGGTTGGTCTTATTTATAATAAAAATTGAAGAGATCCCAAAATTAGCAGTTGCCTATGTTGCTGAAAAGGTTGAAACGGAAAGAAAGCAAGAACTCTTAAAAGACTATAATAAGGAAGATTTTCAGCATGTCACGATTTATTTTAGTGATTTTGATAAAGAGCTCATACCCGCTACGAAAGAAGCTCTAACCAAAGGAATGAATATAAATGAGAAGCTTTTAGGGTCTTATAGTAAACCGCTTGATGTTGTGCTTTTTTCTACTAATGAGCAAATAGAAAGCTTTTCAGGACTAGCCTATGCCATTGGATTTCATTCAGCACAACAAAATATGTTGGGTATATTACCGGAAAACCGAGAAGGTATTTTGAACGAAGTAGGACCAACCATTTCGCTTTACAATAAAAATGTAATACATGAGTATACGCATTATGTATTAACTCAGCGATTATCAGAGTTAGGGCTTGACGACACAGATATTCCAAAATGGTTTTCGGAGGGGATAGCCGATTATTTTGGAAGTGATGGTCATGCTCAGCCTACTATAGATACTGAAATTATCCCTTTGGCACGCTTATCAACAAGGGAAGGTTGGAATGAATATAGAACCAATCCCACTTATGATATTTATTATCAATCCTCTTATTATATCCAATCACTTGCAGAAGAGTTTGGTAGTACAATCTTCGATGAAATCCTTACCGAAACAGAAAAGACAGGTGATTTTCAAAAGGGCTTTCAGCATGCGACCAAGATGGATGTACACGAGTTTGAAAATAAAGTGAAGGCCGCTCTATGAGATTTTGCAGTAATCATGGCTTCATTTTGCTAGGACTTGTTGGAGATAGTTTGGACAGGTTTCTCTGCTTTTACTTAAAGGATCCTTTAATAGATTACATTAAAAATACTACCATGAGTAGCACAAGCCAAGGTCATGGTTTGCGCTACTTTTTTATAATAGAAGGGAAGCGAAGTCAAAACCATTTGGAAATCATTTATATTTAGCAGTAAGCACTGTAGGTTCGGAGCAGCGTCGGCGACTCCAGTGGGAGCAAGGTGTCAGGCAAGACAGCGCAACCGCACGTGTTAGCGTTGGGTGCTGGCTTGCCTGGGGGAGGGAAAACTAAGAACGTCACATCCTGTGACAACGTTTTCCTGACCAACATCCTGTTGGCCCCCGGAAAGCGTCCGACGCAGCGGAGAACCTATACCCGCGCAAAATAAGAAAGCACTAATGATCTTATCAAAAGATAGAATCATTAGTGCTTCTTGTTTAATTTATTATATTTTACAGCCTCTTACATATCCCAAACCATTACAAGTAATGTACCAAAGATCGTGAAAAGGGCTATTAGCAGGCCATAGTAAACATTCGTGTAAATTGCTGCCTTGTCTTCTGACTCACCAGCATGCATGAATACTACTACCTGTAAACCGGCCTGAACAAATGCTGTAACTAGCAATATGGTCATTCCAACTGCAAAGGACATATCAGTGAAATACACCAGCAATGCTATAGCAGTCAACACTAGGGAAAACACAAAGCCCATTACTTGTTTAAGAGGAAATAATTCTTTCATATTACATCATTCCTTTCAAGTAGATGAAGCTGAAGATGAAAATCCAAACGACATCTAGGAAGTGCCAATATAGAGAGAAAATAAAGGACTTATTCGCTGTCTCTGGTATTAATCCGCGTTTTCTAATTTGCAAGAGGATGAATAATCCCCAGAACAACCCAAATGTTACGTGCAATCCGTGTGTTCCAAGTGTCGTTAAAAGTGCTGCTGTAAATGCACTTACCGTTAATCCAGCTCCGACATGTACGTAGTGAACAAATTCATAAATCTCAACGCTTAGGAATCCAGCTCCGAGAAGAAGGGTAGCGATAATGAAACCCATTGTTGCTTTTTTATTGTTCATTCGCATGGCATGTATTGCTAGACCAATAGTAAAACTACTAGTTAAAAGTAAGATTGTTTCAATCAAAACTGGTGTTAGCTCGAAAATATCTGCACCTGCAGGACCGTTACCTATGCGGTTCTCCAAGGTGAAGTAGGAGGCGAAGAGGGTAGCAAATAGCATAACCTCTGCGCCAATGAAAATCCAAAAGCCTAAGATTTTTAATCTGTTTTCTTCTGTGCTGTATTCAAGTGGAAGTGACTTATCTACCTTCATTTTTTAGCACCTCGCAGTTTTCTTTCCGTTTCTTCGACTTCTTCAACTGAAATATATCTTCCGTGGTCTTGCTCAAAGCAACGATATGCTAGACATCCTAAAATTCCAAGTAGGGAAGCAATCGCCAGCGGCCAGATACTGAACACCATCGCAAATCCGAAGACGAAGAAGAAACAGCTCATGATAAATGGCAAGCCACTGTTGTTTGGCATATGAATCTTTTCCACTTTGTTAGGGAAAAGTTTATGTCCATTTTTCTTAGAATCCCAAAATGCTTGTGTTGAAGAAACCTGTGGTAGCGTAGCAAAGTTGTATTCAGGCACTGGTGTATGAGTAGCCCATTCCAATGAACGTGCATCCCAAGGATCGTCTCCGATATCTCTTGGAGAGTAACGGATACTATAGTAAATGTTATATACAAGTAATATAAAGGATACAGCCATAACTCCTGCACCTACAAAGGAAATCATGTTCCACATACTGAATCCAGTAGCTTCAGAGTAAGTGTACATACGACGTGCTTGACCGTCTAATCCTGTGATATACATTGGAATAAACGCTAGTACGAAACCGATTGTCATTAACCATGCAGTCCATTTTCCTAGCTTTTCATTCAACATAAATCCGAAAATTTTCGGCCAGTAGTAAGTTAAACCAGCTAGCATCGCGTAAACCACACCCGGAATGATTACATTGTGGAAGTGGGCAACTAAGAACATTGTATTATGATATTGATAGTCTGCTGCTGACATCGCAAGCATTACCCCTGTAACTCCACCCAATGTGAATAGTGGGATAAACATCATGGAGTAAAGCATTGGTGTCGTAAATTCAATTTTCCCTTTCCAAAGGGTGAACAGCCAGTTAAAGATCTTCACACCGGTTGGAATGGCAATTGCCATTGTCGTGATAGAGAAGATACTGTTTGACATTGGTCCTTGACCCATCGTAAAGAAGTGATGCGCCCATACGACAAAGGACAGTAGGGAAATAATAACCATCGAGAATACCATTGATTTATAACCATACAGGTTACGTCTTGCAAAGGTAGGGATGATTTCACTGAATATACCGAAGGCAGGAAGAATCAGAATGTAAACCTCTGGATGTCCCCAAACCCAGAACAGGTTTGCCCAAAGCATATCCATACCACCGTTATCAGTAGTAAAGAAGTTAGTCCCAAACAATCTATCCAATGTTCCCATTGCAAGCAGTACAGTTAATACTGGGAATGCAAAGACAACAATAATATTGGCAATTAACGCTGACCATGTGAACATCGGCATTTTCATTAATGTCATACCTGGTGCTCTCATCTTTAAGATTGTTACGATAAAGTTAATACCGGTCATTAAGGTACCAAGACCAGCTATTTGAATCGCAAGCAAGTAATAGTTTGTTCCTACTGATTGACTGAATTCGTTACCTGCAAGTGGGAAGTAAGAAGTCCAACCTGCATCTGGTGATCCCCCGACAATGAAGGAGATATTGAATAGTCCCATCCCCATGAAGAACAGCCAAAAGCTTAGAGCATTTAGTCTAGGGAATGCTACGTCACGTGCACCGATTTGAAGAGGCACGACATAGTTAAAGAAAAAGGTGATAAATGGCATCGCCATAAACAAGATCATGACTACCCCGTGAGTAGAGAAGACCTCATTATAATGCTGTGAATCTAAAAACGTATTATCAGGCATAGAAAGCTGGTAGCGCATCATGATGGCATCCACGCCACCGCGGAATAACATTAGTAACGCTACAAGCAAGTACATAATACCGATACGTTTATGGTCTACCGTTGTGATCCATTCTCGCCACAAATAGCCCCATTTTTTAAAGTAAGTGATTCCAATGACAATCGCAACCATTGTAAGACCGATTCCTACCATAGATGCGTATATCAAAAAGCTTGGATGTGGAACGGCAAAACGCTCAAAGAAATCCATTCTATTGTACTCCTTTCAGAATCTATAGCTTGTACTATAGGTATCTAGTAAACTTTCATTTTAATGATGAGAGTGATCATCTGCATTTTCATCTTCGGAATCTGATGAATCAGATCCGTGGTCATGACTTGGTGGTGGAGAGAATTCTAAGTGTGTCCCCACATAAGTTGAACGTCCAAGATGGCCTGGCTCAAGTAGTTCTTCAAACTTTTCTTCTGTTAATTCTGGTGCTGTCTCATGAACTTCTTCAACCCACTCATCAAAGTCAGCCTGTGACATAGCAGTTACATCAAAAACATTTTCAGCAAATCCAGAACCACTAAAGTTTGCATTTCTTCCCATGAATTCACCCTCTACATCAGCAGCTAAGTGAAGAGTAGTAACCATGTCGGCCATCGCATACTTTTGACCTCCAAGTTGTGGAATCCAGAAGCTAGTGATTGGTCCGTGTGAATAAAGCTTAAACTCAATTGCTCGGTTAGCAGGAATATATAAGTAGTTCACTGTTTCAATACCCTGCTCTGGGTAGCTAAAATGCCACTTCCAGTTTGAAGAAGAAGCGTAAATAGTTAATGGCTCCTGATCCTCATAGCCTTGTGGTGTAGATTCTACTATATAGTTACTTTTCACAGAAACGACAGATAGAACAATAACTATAATGATAGGAATCCCGATACAAAGTGCTTCTACATATTTATTTCCTTCTATATGAGGTGGTTCATAATCCTCGCTTTGCTTAGAAGCTCTGTATTTAAATAAAACAAAAGCTAAGATAGCTAAAACTACAATTACGATTCCACCCATTAGCCAGATGGAGAACATAATATCACTTGCCTGTCTTTCGGCCATTGGACCCTTCGGATCTAAAACAAGCAGCGGCTCACAACCGGTTAACACTGTTGCAATAGTGAAAACCATTAACAAAAGAGACCACTTTAATTTTCTTTTCATCATTGTACCCCTTTCTACTCAATTAATAGTAAGTAGTATCTAATAATAATTATCGAGTAATTCCTCTCGTGCTTTTATCTTATTCCCATTTGTCTTAAAAAACTAATAAATAAATCGGACTTCACAATTTGTTCAGGAAGATTTGAACTTTCCGTAACAAGATTGAATTTATGACAAAATTGTGGAGGGAAAACTGGTAAATAAGGGTGGTAACTTTCTAATGAGTCGCCTCTAAAATGGTAATCAAGAAGTATTTTGACAAATATTAGAGAATTTTAAAGTAAAAATTGAAGAAATATTAAAAGAAACTAGAGTCTGTTATAGATGGGAATTTTCAGGTGTTACTTGTTCGATTATATGAATAGATAGATTAGTCGAAGGAGGTAGAGATAGAGGGACCAAAACGGAGTTGTATATAGAAGTTTTTTTTCAGAAAAAACAACCTTTAGCTCTCAAAGAACTAAAGGTTGTTTAGCGAATATTATATTTCTCCAGCAGCTAACCATGGAATAAAGCCCATTAAAAAAAGCTCTGTTGCTGGCATGAAGTAGGAGCCAAAATGGAAGTCTGGATCTAAAGTAGTCACAATCCACGTACCTTTCGTGCTCACTTTGTCTACATACAACAAGGACCCGCCATCCTTCATGTCGATAAGAGATTGCATGCCATCCTTTAGATGGAAAACGCCATGCTGGTGCCATGTACAGGCTTGTAAATTTAAATGGCCATCGCGGAATAAAGGGTATTCAGGGGCTACTAAACGTAGGCCGCTGTCTGCGCCTGGCTCTAGCCACCACCAGAAGTTTGTTGGACGCTTTTCCCACTGCTGATTCGGAATCCATTCCCACGGCTGAGGACCAAATGCAACTACAATACCACCTCGGTCAGCAAAACGGATAATCGCTGGCGCGGCCTCTAATAGAAGCTTGCCATGTAACTGAGAGGGAACGATTAATACGTCCATATCTTCTAGTTCGCTTTCTTGAAAGCGAGGAAGGTAAATGATCTTTTCTATGTACTGATTTATTCTTGGTTCATGGAATGTACGGTAGTGTGGAGCATGTCCACTATATAAAACAGCTATTTTTCTCATGCTTGTTGCCTCTCTTCTAATCTCTCAATTTCTTCCTCTAACCATTCAAGTGTTTGAGGAGCTATCAGCTGAGTTGTGTTCTGACCAGTCGCGTAAGATAGGAGGTCACGTGCGGAATGTGCTAGTATTGTTCCTTTTGTAGAGGTTCTATCTACAAATGTGATTGGTTCACCACTTTTGAAAGCAAGCCATACTTCAACCTCTGGGTTTGTAACAGGATGATATCCACGTGCGTAAAATCCGGAAACTCCTTTGCGATAAGCAAGCTCCTGCATATCTACTCCACGGAAGACAGAATCAGCCTTTCTGATTTCCATTTCGTAATCTACATGCTTTGTGATTTTCTTTGGCATGAAAGGATTTACCCTAGGCAGCCAGCTCCGAAAAATATGGGTGCAAGCGACAACTATTTTCCCGGCATTTAAAAACTGTTGTATGATTTCTCTATTCTCATATAGGTACTCCTGGTCAATGAAATCTGTAATCACCAACACATTGTAGGGAGAAAGATCAGTTGTCCCAAGCTCATATTGATCAAGGTTTGTAACATGGCCCATCGGTTCATTGGAGGCAGCCATTGCACGACCATCTAAGCCAAATGCATGTCCCCCGTCTAGCTTCAAAATATTTAATTTTGACATGTAAAATCTCCTTTTTATAAATAATACTAATAACTAACTATATCAATATAACTTTAAATGATACATATTCTCATTTAAAGTTGCACTGATAATCATTTTAACACTGCCTGATGATGAGGCAAAGTCACTGGGTATTTCTGTTGCTGGCCTTAAATGGATTGTGATTGCAGGGGCGACCCTCTGTACAGCAGCAGCGGTATCCATTGCAGGAATCGTTTGATGGGTAGGACTTATTATTCCTCATATTGCTAGAATGCTAGTCGGCAACAATAACGAGAGGGTTTTACCGCTGTCGCTTGCACTCGGGGGATCTTATCTCTTAGTAATCGATACACTTGCGCGTTCCATTACAGCTGCAGAAATTCCATTGTCCATATTAACTGCTATTATCGGTGCGCCATTCTTTGCTTATTTATTGCGCAAAACGGGAGGTAGCTGGTCATGAAAATTGAAGTACGTGAAGGTAACTTCTTCTATGAAAAAAAGCGGGAGCAGAAGAAGTCCTTTATTTATGAATCGAACATAAATTTTACGTTAGAGCGCGGGCAAATCATGGCTATTCTTGGTCCTAATGGTGCTGGAAAAACGACACTCTTAAAATGTATAACTGGTTTATATGAATGGAAAACCGGGGAAACGCTCATAGATGATGTCCCTCTGACTAATGTGGCACAAAAGGAGCTATGGAAAAGAGTAGGCTATGTGCCACAGGCGCACAAAATGGTATTTGGATTTTCTATAGAGGATTTAGTGGTAATGGGTCGCGCTCCATATATAAGCTCTTTGTCCAAGCCTCGTAAGAAGGATTATGAGCGAGCGCATCAAGCGTTAAATGAAGTAGGTATCCTGCATTTAGCCCAAAAATCCTGTAATGAAGTCAGTGGTGGCGAGTTGCAGCTAGCACTTATTGCTAGAACATTGGTATCAGACCCAGAAGTACTTATTTTAGATGAGCCTGAATCTCATTTAGATATCCAAAAGCAAGTAGTAATTCTGGAAACTTTAAAAAAACTAGCTCGAAATCACGATATTTCTTGTATTATCAACACACATTATCCAAATCACGCTTTTTACTTGGCAGATCAGGTATTGATGATAGCGAAAAAGAAAAAAGCGATAACCGGAACGGTACAGGAGGTAATGACGGAGTCTCGTATGCGTGATTATTTTAATATTGAGCTTAAAAAGTTAATCTTTGATGAAGAGGATTTGCTATTTGAAACAATGATCCCACTTGCACTTACAGCAAAGCGTGAGGTAAGTGAATGTAAATATCATGATTTTAAGGAATAGATTGAATGACCTCCTTTCGTGCAATCCTTAGCACTTATTGGAGGTCTTTACTTATTTATGCTATCTAAACGTATAAAAATATTTGATTTTTAATAAATTCATCATAAAAATCCTCTCTCAAATATGTTATTATGTATTTTATAGAAATACAAATATCTTCTTAGAGAATACAACAGGAGGGGAAAACATGAGAAATTTATTATCGAAATGGAACAAGCTAAGTCTCGTAACAAGAATAGTAGTAGGGATTGTCATTGGTTTGATTTTAGCCCTTACGGCACCTGAAGCAGCAAGCGGGGTTACGATTCTCGGTTCGTTATTTGTCAGTGCATTAAAGGCGGTTGCACCTATCCTGGTTTTCTTCCTGGTTATTACTGCAATTGCCAAACAAAAACTAGGAGCAAAAAGCAATGTTTTCTCCATTCTTGTCCTATATGCGATTGGTACACTTTTGGCTGGAGTAGTTGGCGTCGTTATGAGCTTCCTTTTCCCGACAAAGTTAACATTAGAAAATGCTGCACAGGATCTAGCACCTCCTGGTGGAGTAGGAGAAGTATTAGAAACGTTGGTATTTAATATTGTAACGAATCCAGTAGACGCTTTAATGAGTGCTAATTACATAGGAATTTTAGCTTGGGCTGTCGTGCTTGGTATTACACTGAAGCATGCAAATGAAACGACAAAAGTAGTTTTAGAGAATATATCGGATGCTATTTCGAAGGTAGTACAGTGGGTTATTAATCTAGCACCACTAGGGATTTTAGGTTTAATTTTCGACGCTGTTGCAACAAATGGCCTTTCCACACTCCTAGATTATGGACGCTTACTACTAGTGCTAGTTGGTTCCATGTTAATCATTGCATTAATTATTAACCCAATCATTGTATTTATTTATACAAGAAAGAATCCATATCCGTTGGTGTTTACGTGTCTGAAGGAAAGTGGGATTACAGCATTCTTCACACGAAGCTCTGCTGCTAACATCCCAGTGAATATTCGACTTGCAGAAAAATTAGGATTAAACAAGGATACTTATTCCGTATCTATTCCACTAGGGGCGACTATTAACATGGCAGGTGCGGCAGTCACTATTTCCGTGTTGACATTAGCAACTGTACATACGCTTGGGATTGATGTGGATTTTGGAACGGCGGTCATCCTCATGGTGTTATCCGCAGTATCTGCAGCAGGTGCTTCTGGAGTTGCGGGAGGTTCTCTACTATTAATTCCACTAGCTTGTAGCCTGTTCGGTATCTCAGATGATATCGCAATGCAAGTAGTGGCAATTGGCTTCATCATTGGAGTTGTACAAGATTCATGTGAGACAGCATTGAATTCATCCTCTGATGTATTGTTTACAGCGACAGCGGAAATTGCAAAGAATCGATAAGAGAAACAGGTGGATCACTTCCACCTGTTTTTTCTTTTTCCCTATTAGTAATTAGATTCAAAAAGGAAATACGTGCGGTGACCTCTAATTTACTTGCGGCGCCGGATAGATTACTTGCTTACTGGTCGAAGTTACGTGTGGTAGCCAAGAGAATACTTACGGTTTTGTTTGATTTACTTGCGAAAGTCTATATGAGAAAACCTCCTAGTTGCTGACTAGGAGGTTGTATATTATGCTGCTATTCTTTGTTTCTTCGCCTTTCTAAAATAAAGTAATTCATAAATGCAAGGCACGACGATTAGTGTTAGAAGCGTCGCCATTGCCAGACCGCCGATTACGACTACTGCCAGGCTTTGCGATACAAGGCTGCCTGCTTCTGCTTGCTTCCATAACAGAGGGAGCATAGCGGAAATGGTGGCAACTGCTGTCATGAAGATGGGACGCATTCTAGTCGCGGTTGCTTCAAGGATAGCTTCCCGAATGCTCATGACCTTTTCGTTTTGCTTCACGCGGTCTAGTAGCACGATTGCGTTCGTTACGACGATTCCTATCAGCATTAATGCACCAAGGAGGGCAGTTATGTCAATGGAGATTCCACTGATTATAATCCCTAGAATTGCTCCGATAGCTGCTAGAGGAAGAGAAAACAGAATCGCAATCGGTGTCCGAATGGATTTAAATGTTATCACCATGATGAGGAAAACGATTCCGATTGAGACAAGCATCATCAAGAAAAGGTCTGCAAATTCGTCAGCCTGCTGACTGCTGGAACCTCCAATAAAGACGTCTGTACCAGCTGGGATGTCTATCCCGTCCTTCTCTTCATTTCCAAAAATAGCTGTATTCATCTCGCTTGCAATCTCCGATAGCTTATTAGGGTCTACAGAAGCAGTTACACGTAAATAGGTGTTTCCATCCTTATGCAGCTGTACGGTAGAGCGTTCTTCTTTTTGTAAGGAAGCAACGGATGACACCGGGGCAGGTCCTTCATTTGTCATAATTTCTATCCCTGACAAGTCCGCAGATTTTTCTACTTCAATCAGCGGCTCTAGGTAAACAGCTTTAGTTTTATTATCTAAGCTGATCGTTCCAATTGGTGTTTTGTTCAGCATGACACCAAGTTGCTGCGCTACTTGCTCTGTATTCCCCTTAGAAGGATTCACAACAAGGGAATAGACGGTTTTCTTTTCGTCTTGATTGCTCGTGACCTTTTCTACCCCGTCTATTTGTTTTATTATCGGTACGATTCTCGTTGCTACGCCCTCTAAAGCTTCCTTGTCATTCCCAACAATGTCGATCCTGATACTCGTGCTAGATCCTCCCATCATGAAAGAGGAGGCAACCACTTCGAAATCTGCGTTTGCATAGTTATTTCTTTTTGTTTCTAGTGCCTTTATTACCTCTTCAATATCTTTTTTGTCATGCAATAAAATACTGAAGGTGGCTTCCGTAGAGGAGCCGACATATCCATATTGCGCAGATTCAGGAGCTGATCCCACTTGCATAAAGACAAATTCCGTTTCATCAAGTGTACGGATAAATTCCTCTAATTCTATTGCCTTCTCTTTCACCTCTGGAATCGGCGTTTCCGCTGGGAAACTTACCGTTGCGTATACATAGTCGGCAGATGAATAATCGACCGCTCCTTTTGGAAGGAGGAAGTATGCGCCGATGGAACCGACAAAGAGGAGTCCAGAAATGCTGAAGACGATCCATTTGTGTTTAAGGGACCAAGCAACTACTTTCGGAAAACGAATTGCAGGCTTGTGCTCTGGCAGCTTCGAATTCTTTAACAGCGTGCCGCCCAATACTGGAACAACAGTTAAAGCTACGAGTAAAGAAGCGAGTAAGGAATAAGTGACTGTTAGAGCAAATGGTAATAAAAAGGATTGTAGAGAGCCTTCTAGTAAGCTCATTGGTAAAAACACTGCAACAGTTGCCAAGGTAGATGCAGTGATCGCTACTCCTACTTGCTTCGTAGCATCGATTACCATTTGAATAGAAAACTTCTCTGTTTGCATTTTCCTGAAAATATTCTCAATAACCACAATACTATCATCCACTAATCGTCCTACTGCTACTGCCACTCCACCTAGGGTTAGGATATTCAAGGTCACCCCTGAGCACCAGAGTAGGAATAGGGTAAGGCATAGAGAAAGTGGGATGGAGATAATCGTGATAAGCGTGGAGCGGATATTTCGTAAAAATAATAGTATGACGATTGTTGCAAATAAAGCTCCAAGTAGAAGCTCCTTCATCATCGTATGAACAGAATTTTGTACGATGTCAGAGGAAGAAACGTAAATGACAGCCTCTTGATGTGGAAACTGCTCATTTAGCTCCTTTGTTACCTTTTCTACTTCCTTACTGATTGTCACGGCATTCGACTCTGCATCCTTCATGATGCTGATATCTAATGCATCTTTTGGTGATAGGGATAGCCCCTTTAGTTTTTCAAGGCTCGTTAAATCTCCTATTACTTTGATGTTGCTTAATTTATTCTCCATATTCTGCTCTGCAATGGAAATGGTGGCATTTTGACCTTGTAACATGGTCATGATGGAGGTGATAGGAATTCCATATCCGGCCAGCTTCTCTTCGTCTACATCCACGGAGATAATGGATTCTGTTATTCCATAAACGTCTACAATCGAAACGCCCTTAACTGCTTGGTACTTTGCCTTGATTTCATTGCTAGCAAATGCAAGGTTCTCTTCTGTCAAGCCGTCTTCAAATGTTACGGCGATATTAATAATTGGAATCATCGAGGTATGCAGCTGGGAAACAGTAGGCTTTCCAATATTGGAAGGGAAGGAGAGATTTGCAATTGCCTCTTGAACCTCCTGCTTTGCCTGCTTCATATCATAGCCTGCTTCATATACGATATCGACTAAAGAATAGCCATCACCCGTTCGCGAATAAATAGATGATTTTCCGTTCAAGCCAGAGACAGCTTTCTCTATAGGGGTAGTTGCCTCCAGTTCCATTGTTTTGGAATCCGTTCCATGACCCATTGTAATGATCGTTACTTGGGGATTATCTGCAGAAGGTAAAAATTCCATAGGCAGTCGAAAATAACTGATGATCCCCATTACTAAAATAAGTACGGTTAACACACTAATAGCGGCCTTGTTTCCGAAGGCCCATCTTGTAAAGCTCGACATGTTCATTACTCCTCCTAATTGGTGTGACAAAGATTCTTCTTTATCATAATTATTAGAAAAGTTTTCCACATGGAGCCGAAGCTTGAATTTGATGTAAGACTGGAGGCTGAGAAGGGGGTAGGGCCACCCTATAACGGGGATTATTAATTCCATTGGAGATGGAAATGACATGGTAATACGTGCGGTAATCAAAGATTTACTTGCAGTTCTCGGTAGGTTACTTGCGCCTCTGCTGATTTTACTTGCGGTACTCAGGAGAATACTTGCGAATTCACTTGTTACTTGCACCTAGAGGAAGGGGAAAGTAAAAAAGCACAGTCAATTTCCTTGTGAAATTGCTGTGCTCTACCTTTATTTTATAAGCTAGATTTCATAATGCAGTTGACCTCTGTAAATCCCATTTTTTCATATATCTTTTTGGCAAAATTGGTGGAAAAGACGTTTAAGCGCACCTCATCGAATCCTTTATTCTTCAAAAAAGCCTTCCCTTCATTTATTAGCTTGCTTGAAAGTCCTTTGCCTCGGTGCTCCGGAAGGACGAAAATCTCATAGATAAAGCCATATTCCTTTGCTGAAAAGTAATCCATATTTTGAGCGAGAAGAATCCACCCAGTAATAGAGCCTTCTTCCTTTGTCAATAAATATGTGGCTCCTCGGTTTACTATAGGAGTTAAAAGCTCTAAAGCCTGTTCTTGCGTGATTTTCATTTGTGCGCCTTCGCTTGCAGATTGACCAGCATGCGAGAAAATAAATTCGATATCTTCCTCAGTGGCAATTTCAATCATCGAATTCCAACCTCTCTTCTGTAATAAATTTCTATTCTATATAACTCTCTTTAATTCCTTCTCGATTTTAAGAGGAAATTTTAAATCGGCGGCGAATAGTTAGAGAAGAATCATGGAAATGGAGCGAGTATATATGGATATAATTACTTCTATGTTTACCTCACATTATGACCTCTATATCCGATTGGTAGTTGGAACATTTATAGGTTTTTTAATAGGCTTGGAGAGGGCTATCAAGCATAAGCCCGCTGGTATTCGGACGCACATTTTGGTCTGCTTGGGATCTACGCTTGCGATGAGTCTTTCTACTTTAAACCAAGGACCTTATATGGATCCAATGCGCTTGGCAGCTCAGGTAATCAGCGGAATCGGGTTCTTAGGAGCAGGTGTTATCTGGCTTGATAAGGATAATGTGAAGCGTGGACTTACAACCGCTGCAAACCTATGGATAACGGCTTGTGTCGGTTTAACCATTGGCTATGGAGCTTATGATCTAGCGATTATTACTGTATTTCTAATGTTCATCGCTATGAATTTGCCTAAGGTTGTAGAAAAAATAGGCATACTGCCAAGAAGCAAGGGAGCAGATGATAGCGATAGTGATGGAGAATAATATACATACCATGCGCTAACAGAGGACACCAGTGTAATGCTGGTGTTTTTATTATGAATAGCTTTGTTTTGTAAAAATGTCACAAACTTACATACTCGATTGTCTTAGATGTAGAACAGCATCATGTACAACGAATAACAAGCTTTCTCAAATGCACTACTTCTTTATTAAAAAGAGTGGTGCATTTTTTGGTTAAGTTCTGTTTTGTCCATCTCACCGAATATAATTTTCTAAGACAGTTTTCCAAACGGACGGAGGATGAAGTGGAGTTAATTGTTATCCAATCAACGAAGCATTTACGTACGTACAAAGAGGAATGGGATGCTATTTTACGAGAAGCGGACAATAGATATCCTTTTTTTGAGTATCCTATTTTCTCAAGCTGGTGGGATACCTTTGGCAGGACTCAAAACATGGTGGTTTATGCTGTAAAGGAGCTTAAGAGAGTAATCGCGTTCTTTCCTTTTCAAGTTGAACGGTCCGCAAGCTTGACCACTTTTCGGTTTCTAGAAGATCCTACTCAGTTATACAAAGGGTTTGTCATCGGTAAAAAGGATATGGCAAGAGTGTTTATGTATTTCTTTGATGAATTAATGAAGAGAGAAAAAAAGTGTATCTTCCAGCTCGATGGGTTTATTGACAAGGAGCAGGTTTCTGCTTTGTCAGATTACTTACAGGCACGGAATAGTAAATTGGAGGAAAGAAGGTTGGATATCCCTGAAATATCCTCCTCTACATTGCCTTATCTCACCTATATTCCTTTAAAGGAAAAAGTGTATTTAGAAAGTATAGGCGAGATAGAGATAAAGAAAGTAGACCTAGACGGGGTTATTCCCTTTCTGCCAAGTGAGGAACTTTCTTTTTATAGAAGAGTTATCGAGGAGCGTTCGGACGAGCTTCATGTTCATCTTTGGACTTTATCGCATGGGAAGGAGGAGATTGCTTGCTATTTAGGCTTTAGCTGTCGCGGAAGGTTTGTTGGACACAGAAGCTTTTGGAAGGAGGAGTATAAGCTCTTTAACCCAGAGAGAGTCCTGTTGTCTGAATGTCTCCAGCTTCTTGCTTCGGAAGCAACCTACTTAACGGTAGAGGATAGCAATTTACCTTTCGTAGTTAGTAACTATGGGCAAAATTCTATACATACCATTTGTTTTTCTTCCAAGAAGCTTTTTTCTTGGCTTCCTTCCTCACTTCCAAACTGTGAGCCTTTAAAAGATAGCATTTCAGTAACCTCCTCTCCAAAATTACTTTTGGCTAGGCTCTCCAATAATAAGCTGCGAGCACAGAAAACTTATAAAAGATTAGAGAAAGAAGAGTTTTTGTCACTAACATCTAGCAAGAAATACACACTTCAAAAAATAGCAGAGGGCTTTGAAGGGTTTTATAGTAAGCAACCAGAATGGTGCTTTTGGGTGAATCCCTCTCACATTGTAAATGCGACAACAAGGAAGGCTTTAGATGAGCAATCAATCTATGTTGTCGATTGGGAGGGCGAGGACTTGGAAAAAGTGCTTGCTTTTGTCCAAGACCACTACAAGCCAAAGAATATCTATCTTTCTATCAATGCGAAAGACAAGGAAAACAAGAAAAAATTAAAGCTATTTGGTTTTCAATTTGAGTGAGATAGAGGAAAGATGGAAAGAGATAGCATGTGCTCTTTCCTTTTTTTCTTTCCCTTTAGCTGGTCAATATCATGCTATACTAGTATGAAATAGATAGAAAAGGATGTTAAAAATGCAACAGGATAAACCACATGTACTAGTAGTTGATGGAATGGCTTTGCTATTTCGTTCCTTCTTTGCAACGGCGATGAGCGGAAACTACTTTAAAAATGAAAAAGGCATTCCGACTAATGCTGTTCAGGGCTTTGCACGGCATGTATTGGCTGCACAAGAAATTATGAAGCCTACCCATATGGCAATCTGTTGGGATAAAGGGATGAATACCTTCCGTACAGAATTATATGAAGGCTATAAAGCACATCGCCCTAAGCCGGCGGACGAGCTTGTACCACAATTTGATATGGCGCAAGAGCTTTCTGAGCATCTAGGCTGGAAAAACTTCGGTGTTGTCGGTATGGAGGCGGATGATACGATTGCATCGATCACGCACAAATGGAAGGACGATGCTAGATTTACGATTGTAAGTGGAGATAAGGACTTACTTCAATTATTGCATCCATCTACAGAGATCGCTTTTACGAAAAAAGGATTTACTATTTATGATATGTATAATGAAGCTAGATTTATAGAAGAGTATGGCATTTCTCCACTTTTATTCCCAGATGTGAAGGCTTTTATGGGAGATTCCAGTGATGGCTATACAGGTGTAAGGGGAATAGGACCGAAGACCGCTCTGCAATTAATTCAAACCTATGGATCAGTGGAAAGTGTATTAGAATCATTGCATCTATTAAAGGCAGGACAACGCACGAAAATTGAAACGGATATGGAAATGCTCAAGCTCTCTAAACAGCTGGCAACTATTCGAAGAGACGTGCCAATTGATGCAGAGCTGGAGCATTTATTAATAAACCAGATTGATTCCTCTAAAATGGATTTCTTATATGATCAGGGATATACGATTTTAGCGAGACAGTTGCAAGCTAATTTACTGGCGGAACAAATTTAACAAAAGTAAGGATAGGGGCATTGTCCTGGAAGCTTACCCGTCGAATTTTACTTTCTCGGTTTCGTCCTCCATTGTCATGTATGAATAGAAAGATTTCATCTTCTATCTTTTCATAGCCTATGCAAGGAACCCAATGATAGGAAAAAGTAAATATGCCTTTGCGTCGGAAGGCAAAATACCGATCAAACTTTAAGGCAACTGGTCGACCTGCTTCTATTTGCTGCATTGCATCATGGACATTGCACTTAGAGATTTTCCATGCTGGTCCCAGTAGCCTTTTCATTTTTCTAATAAATCGATGCGTGAAAAGGCCGATTCTAGTTCCGCCTAGCAGCTTATACAGTTGATTCACCTGATAAGAGTAAGTGTCTGGTTTTATATAATTTAACAGCACATAGGCTGTCACAGGTCCACAAGCAGAAGACTGCAGCTTTGGTTGTATGGATGAATCATATTGGGACATTCCTTTGACAGGAAGTATTACCTTCAAGGTTGTTTCCTCCTTTAGAGGGGATTGTCTTTATTTTACTAAATCTGAGGGAGAAAGCCTATTAAGGCGTTACAAAGGGGAAGAAAAACATGATTAAACTATTAGAGGACAAGGATTATAGCCAAGCTGCTCATGTAGCAGCTCTAGCGTATCCTGGGATGGATAGTCAAACTCCTGCAAAAAGAGAAGAGCTAGCTGAAAGGCTAAAGCGAGAGCAGGAAACAGAAAATCATATACGCTTTTATGGTTATTTTGATGAAGAAGAGACGCTCAAGGGGATGTACAGAATAGGCGATTTCACTATAAATTTGAACGGCAGGCTAGAGCGGATGCTTGGCATTGGTATGGTCGCTGTTCATTTATTACATAAAAAAGAGAAGATAGCCTTAAAGCTCCTTTCTGATTTTCATGAGAAGGCAAGACAAGAAGGGGTGGGGCTAGTTGCTCTTTATCCTTTTAATCCTACCTTCTATCGAAAGATGGGCTATGGATATGGGCCTCTTAAATATGAATATTCAATCAAGCCAGATACTATCGTGACTAATGGGAAAAAAGAAAACCTTCGATATTTGGATGCGGCGGACGAAGAAGAAATGGTGAAGCTTTATAACAAGTATGCAAGCAACAACCACGGGATGCTACAGCGAACATGGAGTGAAAGACAGCATATCAAAAACGGAGCCGCTAATTATGTTGGAGTGAAAATAGAGGGAGAGTTAGTAGGCGTTTTAGCCTTCTCTTTAAAGAAAATAAGTGATGACAATTTCTTGCACCAGCGCATGTATGTCCATGAATGGGTTTGGAGCAATGTGGAAGGATATAAGCAGCTAGCTGCTTGGTTACATTCTCAGCAGGATCAGGTGGATCGCATCGTTCTACGGACATTTGATACTTCCTTTATTTACACATTAACGAATCCTTCTAATGGCTCGAACCGACTTATTCCGAGTGTGTATCATGAAGCAGCCACTGTGGGGTCTGGCTTAATGTACCGCATCGTCAATATTCCTGTATTTTTAGATACTTTACAGAGTACGTTGTCAAGGCCTGCTTCAACAGAACGGTTCCTTATGCAAGTGGAGGACACTTTTATACCAGAACAGGCTGGGATATATGAAATGACCTTCGATGGCGATAGCTGGAGTGCGAAGAAAATAGAAGAAACCGTGGAAAAAGTGGACCTATCCATTGCCATCCAAGAGTTAAGTGCTTGGTGGATGGGCTGCACCTCTTTAGAGGAGCTTTCCAAGTACGGTATAGTCGAGTTGGAAACACAAATGGCTATTCAATTGGACAGCTGGTTTAAACCAAGAAAATCACCTATTTGCTTGACGAACTTTTAAGTTTAACCGTTTATAGCAATGTAAATTTGCTTCTAAATGAAAGTTCGTTGAATCTCCATGGGTTACATTTTTTTAGGAATTTATTGTTTAAATTTAGTAGGAAAAATTATTGGTTCGGAGCAGCGTCGGCGACTCCTGTGGGAGCAAGGTGGTAGGTAAGACAGCACAGCCACGCGCGTCAGTGATGGGTGCTGGCTTACCTTGTGGAGGGAAAACTAAGAACGTCACATCGTGTGACAACGTTTTCCTGACCAACATCCTGTTGGCCTCCGGAAAAGCGTCCGACGCAGCGGAGAACCTATGTCTCATAAACTAAGAAAGCACTTCAGGAAACTATCCCTTCATTTAACTTATAGCCAAACTAATAAAGCCCTTTCGAATCTATTGGTAGAATCGAAAGGGCTTTTATTTGTCTTATCTAACTTACAATCTATTAAACAGAATGTAACGTTGTGTTTTTCTCCCCTAACAGCTTGCTTAGAGCGATGCGGAAGTCCTTGTAGGTTTCAATGTCTACATGTAGACTTGCATAGACAATTTCACGAATGAAGCTTGGATTAAAACCAACATAAATCGGTCGGATTCCCATTAACTTGAGGGAACTATTTAAACGATTGATGGATAAAGCTAAATCATTATAGTCAAATGTTTGAATATGCTCCAATGTTACTCCAGTAAAATCAAAAACAACATTCTCTACTTCTTTATGCTCACCAATATAAGCCAATGTTTTGGTTTCGATGTTGTCAAATCGCTCCTTATACATATATCCTACAATGGGAATTAGTATAGTCTTCGGGACAATAGAAGGAATAATAGGAGTGGACATAGTCATGATAATTTTCTCATACCGAGCAATTTGTTCTTTCAGCTCAAGAACTTCTTTTTCTTGGGACATTTCTACACCTCATGTTTTTTCATTCTCTTCCATTGGCGTTAGCGGTTACATGTTTTATTGCTGTGCATCTAGAAATTCTGTTACTTGTTCAGGACTTTTTGCATTTGCACTATGTAAATGTGCTTTCTTTTCACCATTTTGATAAATAAGTAGGCTAGGGATTCCCATTACCTCATACTTTTCTGCTATTTCAGGCAGTTCATCTCTATTTAATTCATACCAAGCGTACTGGTTATATTTTTCGATAATAGGATCGATAAACATTTCCATACGTCTGCAGTCTGGACACCATCCAGCCTCAAATTTTACGATTACCTCTTGATCACTAGAAATAATTTCATTAAATTGTTCTGCGGTTGTAATTTTTTTCATAGTATATACCTCCGGTAAATGATATTTACAGTGTACACTGTTTCCCAGTAGGGAGGAAGAAAAATGTCTCCAAATATTCATTTTATTATTGCGAAAATTTAAATATTGAACTAGAATAATAGATATAGAAATTGCTTCTATTTTTTTTGCAAACAAAATGAATGAGCGTTCATTCAAGATGAAGGGGAGGCTTTGTAGGTGACATATCAAATTAAAAAAGCAGCTGTACTTGGATCAGGGGTCATGGGATCTGGAATCGCAGCTCATTTAGCAAACATCGGTATTCCGACATTATTATTAGATATTGTTCCAAAGGAAATCAGTAAAGAGGAAGAGGCGAAGGGGCTTACTCTAGAGCATCCAACCGTTCGCAATCGATTTGCTGAGTCAGCTCTGCAAAAGCTATTAAAACAAAAACCGGCACCGCTAACTTCGAAGAAAAATCTTTCGTTAATCACGCCTGGTAACTTTGAGGATGATTTAGAAAAATTAAAAGATGTCGACTGGATTATTGAGGTTGTAGTCGAGAATCTAGCTATTAAAAAGAGCTTATATGAAAAGATAGATGCTGTTCGCAAGCAAGGTACGATTGTAACTTCTAACACTTCAGGTATTAGCATCAACGCAATGGTAGAAGGGCGTTCTGAGGACTTCGGAAAGCATTTCCTAGGTACACATTTCTTTAACCCGCCACGTTATTTGAAGCTACTAGAAGTAATTCCTGCAGCTACTACTGCTCTAGAAGTAGTGGATTTCATGAAGAAATTCAGTGAGGAAGTTTTAGGGAAGGGTGTCGTAATTGCAAAAGACACACCAAACTTTATTGCTAACCGTATCGGTACTTATGGTCTGCTAGTGACATTGCGTGAAATGCAAGCAAGAGGCTATTCCGTAGGTGAGGTGGACTCTGTAACTGGTCCATTAATCGGTCGTCCGAAATCAGCTACCTTCCGGACACTAGACGTAGTAGGTCTAGATACTTTTGCACATGTTGCAAAAAACGTCTACGATCAAACATCTGGTGAAGAGCAAAAGGTATTTGAAATTCCAGCATTCATGCAAAAAATGCTTGAAAATAAATGGCTTGGTGCTAAGTCAGGTCAAGGCTTCTTCTTAAAAGAAGGAAAAGAAATTAAAGAGCTAAATCCAGAAACAATGGAATACGAGCCAATGAAAAAGCTGAAAACAGCCTCTATGGAAATGGCGAAGCAGCAAAAAGGTCTATCGGCAAAGGTGAAAACGTTAACGTATGCAAAGGACCGCACTGGTGAACTATTATGGAGCATCCTTAGTCCAACATTAATTTACTCCGCTCAGCTTCATGGAGAGATTGCAGACGATATCGTGTCAATCGACGATGCGATGAAATGGGGCTTCGGCTGGCAACAGGGACCATTTGAAGTGTGGGATGCTATTGGCGTTCAAGCGTCTGTAGAAAAAATGAAAGAAGAAGGCAAGGAAATCCCGGCATTCGTTCTTTCTTTATTAGAAAAAGGCTTTACTTCCTTCTATAAAGAAGAAGATGGCGTGCTTTACTTCTTTGATGGCAACGACTACAAAGAAGTACCGGTTAGTGAAAAGGCAATCAACCTAAAAAGCTACAAGAAAAAGCACGGAGTAATTAAATCAAACTCAGGTGCTAGCCTAATAGATTTAGGAGATGGAATCGCCCTACTAGAATTCCATTCGAAATCAAATGCGATCGGCTTAGATATCATTCAAATGATCAACTTTGCAATTGATGAAGTGGAGAAAAACTTCAAGGGGCTTGTCATCGGTAACCAAGGGAAAAACTTCAGCGTTGGTGCCAACCTTGGAATGATTCTGATGGAAGCGCAAGACGATAATATCTTTGAATTAGACTTTGTTATTCGCAGCTTCCAAAATGCGATGATGAATATTAAATATTCCTCTAAGCCAGTAGTTGCAGCACCGTTTGGAATGACGCTAGGTGGAGGAGCAGAGGTTTGCTTACCAGCAGCACACATTCAAGCAACGACTGAAACTTACATGGGTCTTGTGGAAGCAGGAGTTGGCTTGATCCCAGGTGGAGGCGGTAATAAAGAGCTTTACATGAAGCACTTGAAAGGCTTACCAAATGGTGTTCAAGTAGATTACTTAAACGTAGCAACCAAAGTATTTGAAACAATTGCAATGGCAAAGGTTTCAACGTCTGGTGAAGAGGCGCGTGAAAATAACTTCCTAAGCTTTGCGGATGGAATAAGTGTAAACCCAGATCACCAGCTATATGATGCAAAGCAAGCGGCACTTGCGTTAGCTGAAGCCGGCTATAAAGCACCAATTCGTGAGAAGGTTCCTGTATCAGGGGCGCCTGGCTATGCAGCATTAATGCTAGGAGCGGAAGGCATGTTCTTATCAGGCTATATTAGTGAGCATGATTTAAAGATTGCGAAGAAGCTTGCATATGTGATCGCTGGTGGAGAGGTACCATACGGGACGCTAGTGGATGAGCAATACTTATTAAACTTAGAGCGCGAAGCATTCTTAAGTCTGGTGGCGGATCCAAAATCACAAGCAAGAATGCAGCACATGTTAGTAAAAGGAAAACCATTACGCAACTAGCGTGAAGGAGAAGGAGGAGAACTCATGCGTGAGGCAGTTATCGTAGCAGGTGCTAGAACACCGGTTGGAAAAGCGAAAAAAGGATCCTTGGCAACTGTACGACCAGATGATTTTGGAGCGTTAGTAATAAAGGAAACATTAAATAGAGCGGGCGGTTATGACGGCCCAATAGATGACTTGATTTTAGGATGTGCAATGCCTGAGGCGGAGCAAGGGATGAACGTAGCTCGTAATATCGGCGCGCTAGCTGGTCTTCCGGATACAACATCAGCAATTACAGTAAACCGTTTCTGCTCCTCTGGCTTACAATCCATCGCATATGCTTCTGAGCGTATCATGCTTGGAGCAGCAGAAGCGATTATTGCAGGCGGGGTTGAGTCAATGAGTATGGTACCTATGATGGGGAATACCATTCGTCCAAATCCGAAGCTAGCAGAAACAGCTCCTCAATACTATATGGGAATGGGCCACACTGCTGAGCAAGTGGCAAATAAGTATAACGTAAGCCGTGAGGACCAAGACGCATTTGCGGTTCGCTCCCATGAGCTTGCAGCTGCGGCAATCGCATCTGGCAAATTCAAGGATGAAATCGTGCCTGTAGAAGTAATCAAGCATTTTGTAGATGCAAATAACAAACAGCAAACGAAAAAAGTGATGTTCGAGATGGATGAGGGTGTACGTCCAGGAACGTCCTTAGAAACATTAGCGAAGCTACGTCCTGCATTTAACGTCCGTGGATCGGTAACAGCAGGTAATGCCTCTCAAACGTCTGACGGTGCCGGAGCGGTGCTAGTTATGGACCGTGAAGTAGCAGAAGCGCAAGGCCTAAAGCCAATCGCTAAGTTCCGTTCCTTTGCTACTGGTGGAGTTGCACCAGATGTGATGGGAATCGGACCGATTGTAGCCGTACCAAAGGCATTGAAGCTTGCTGGATTATCGATTGAGGATATCGATATTTGGGAAATAAACGAAGCATTCGCTTCCCAATCTATCCAAGTAGTTCGTCATTTAGGAATCGATATAGATAAGGTGAATGTAAACGGCGGAGCAATCGCTTTAGGTCATCCACTAGGGGCAACAGGAACAATTCTAACGCTAAAAATGATGAGTGAATTGAAGCGCCAAGGGAAGCAATTCGGTGTCGTTACAATGTGTATCGGCGGCGGAATGGGTGCAGCAGGAGTGTTCGAGCTTCTTTAATTAAGAAGAAAAGCGCAAGCGCCTATGTCTGCCCCGACAAGCAAATGGGGATTGGTGAGGATGGAAGGAAAACTAAGAACGTCACATCGTGTGACAACGTTTTCCTGACCAACATCCTGTTGTCCCTCGAGGGGCAAGGCGCTGGAGCTGGACAATTATCATCAAAAATCTTTTTATACAATAGGAGGAAGAGAAAATGACACAAGTTCAAGACGTAGTAAAGGGTGGAAGCTTCTTAATAGAAGATATCGAAGCAGAACGTGTATTCACACCAGAGGATTTTACAGAAGAACAAAAGATGATAGCAAAAACAACAGAGGAATTCGTTGCAAATGAAGTGCTTCCTGTAGTGGAAAACTTAGAGCACCATGAATTTGAGCACTCTGTACGTCTATTAAAATCTGCTGGGGACCTTGGTCTTCTTGCAGCAGATATTCCAGAAGCATATGACGGGCTTGGCTTAGACAAAATTTCTTCTGCTTTAATTGCAGAAAAAATGTCTGTAGCTGGTGGATTCTCCATTACACATGGCGCTCACGTAGGAATCGGTACACTACCAATCGTCCTTTTCGGTAACGAAGAGCAAAAGAAAAAATACTTACCAAACTCTGCTTCAGGAGCTAAAATCTCTGCTTATGCATTAACAGAGCCAGGTTCAGGTTCAGATGCACTAGGTGCGAAAACAACTGCGAAATTAAATGAGGCAGGTACTCACTACGTCCTAAACGGAGAAAAGCAATGGATCACAAACGCAGGTTTTGCAGATGTATTCGTTGTATACGCTAAAGTAGATGGAGATAAATTCACTGCATTTATCGTAGAAAGAAACTTCCCAGGCGTATCTGTTGGTGCAGAAGAAAAGAAAATGGGGATTAAATCCTCTTCTACTCGTACATTAATCCTTGAAGATGCAGAAGTACCAGTAGAAAACCTATTAGGTGAAATTGGACGCGGTCATATCATCGCATTCAACATCTTAAATATCGGACGCTATAAATTAGGTGTAGGAACAATTGGTGGATCTAAGCGTGCGTTAGAACTAGCAATCTCTTATTCTAACCAACGTCAACAGTTTAAGACGCCAATCTCTTCATTTAATTTAACAAAGCAAAAATTAGCTACGATGGCTTCTAAGCTATATGCAACAGAAAGCTTGATATACCGTACAGTTGGATATTTCGAGGACCGTATGAGTCAATTAAGTGAAGAAGAGCAAAAAGACGGAAGCAAAATTGCAGCAGCAATTGCTGAATATGCAATCGAATGCTCTATTAACAAAGTAGTAGGCTCTGAGGTTCTAGATTATATCGCGGACGAAGCTGTTCAGTTACATGGTGGATATGGCTTCATGCAAGAGTATGAGGTAGAGCGCATTTACCGTGACTCTCGTATTAACCGTATCTTCGAAGGTACTAACGAGATCAACCGTTTAATCGTTCCAGGTACATTCTTGAAGAAAGCAATGAAGGGCGAGCTTCCATTACTTCAAAAAGCACAAGGTCTTCAAGAAGAGCTTCTGATGATGATGCCGGAAGAAATCAGCGATGAGCCACTAGCACAAGAAAAAGTATTAGTAGCAAACGCGAAGAAAATCGGACTATTAGCTGCTGGTATGGCTGCACAACGTTTTGGCGCTAAACTAGAGGCTGAGCAAGAGGTACTTGTAAACATTGCAAACATCGCAAACAACGTATTTGCAATGGAGTCAGCAGTGCTTCGTACAGAAAAAGCAATCAACCGCAGTGGAGCAGAAAAAGCTTCTCAAAAGCTTCTTTACACAGAAATCTTCTGCCAAGAAGCATTTGATGAAATCGAAAAAGCTGCAAAAGAAACACTAATCGCTTCTGTTGAAGGCGACAACCTGCGTATGATGCTTTCTGCACTTCGCAAGTTGACACGCTACACTCCTTACAACGTAATCGAGAAAAAACGCCAAGCTTCCGTGAAGCTAATCGAAGCAGAAAAATTCGTTGTTTAATCATTAGTTATGGGGAAGGTCTCTCAATGGAGACCTTCTTTTTACATGAAGCGGTTGATTTCCGTTCTAGCTGGACGCTTTCCTGGGGGCGCGGCTTCGGGACAACAGGATGTTGTTCAGGAAAACGTTGGCACACGATGTGCCGTTCTTAGTTTTCCATCTTGTTTCGGATGCTTCCGAAACAATTGGATTTTCCGCACGCGCTTATCCCCTGGGAGTCGCCAGCCGACACTTCAATCAACTTTTTCTTATATGTCATCCACAATTTATAGTGATGCGCCCCCTGACAACCCAAGTAAATCAAGCACTGACGCAAGTAACAGACCCATAACCGCAAGTAACCAATAAGCCTGCGCTAGTAACATACACAGCATCGCAAGAAACCACAGGCGAACCGCAAATAATGGCAGAAACTTGCCAAACTAATCCACCATTATAAAAGGTTAAAAACCGGCCATTCTCACCGTAATTTACCCCTCTACCTTTATATGGCTTGCTCAAGAAGGAGAGAATGAGTATGATAAAAAGAAAAAGGGTGAGATCAAATGAAGATACAATACTATGGTTACCCAAAGTGCAGTACATGCAACAAAGCGAGTAAATGGTTAAAAGATAATAATGTTGATTTTGAGAATCACCATATTGTCGACAATCCACCTTCAAAGGATTTATTAGAAGAAATCGTAGATAAAAGTAACATAGAATTAAAGAAATTTTTTAATACAAGTGGAATGAAATATAGAGAGCTTCAGCTGAAGGACAAGCTTCCGAATATGGCTAAGAATGAACAGCTTACATTGCTTGCATCAGATGGCATGCTCATTAAACGTCCGCTTGTGTATGACGGGAAAAATGTAACGCTCGGTTTCAAGGAAGACGAGTTTGAGAAAACGTGGAAAAACAAGTAAATCACCTTGTTTTTACTATAAAAGTATGTGAATATAATAGTAGAATGTATAATTTTTGGAGAGGGGTATATAAATGAGCACACCTAAAGATTTAAAGTACTCAGCGGATCATGAATGGGTAAAAGTAGAGGATGGAAAAGCTAAAATCGGAATTACTCATTTTGCACAATCCGAGCTTGGAGATATCGTTTTCGTTGAGCTTCCACAGGTTGGCGACGAAATCAAAGCTGGAGATCCTTTCGGAAGCGTAGAATCTGTAAAAACGGTTTCTGAGCTATATGCACCTATCAGCGGAAAAGTGGTTGAGGTGAATACTGAGTTAGAGGATAGCCCCGAATTTGTAAACGAATCACCTTACGAAAATGCATGGATGATTGTAATCGAGCCAGCAGATTTGGAAGAAGTTGAAAGTTTACTTAGCCCTGAAAAATACGATGAACTAATAGCAGAGTAATAATCAAAGCGCCGGTTAATATCGGTGCTTTTTTCATATAATAAAGGTAAAGGGAAGAAGTAAGGAGAGAAGCAGCTATGACTACTATTTTTAGTAACCAAGTTATTCTTGTTGAAGGAAGGTCAGATAAGCTTCAGCTTTTAACACTTCTAGATGAACCAACCGAAATTATATGTACAAACGGTACGATATCCAATGTGAAATTAGAGGAGCTTCTTAGTCCTTATGATGGACTTCCGATTTATGCATTTCTGGATGCCGATAAGTCTGGAGAACAAATTAGATCGATCGTAAGAAAAGAATATCCCGAGGCTATACATCTCTATACAAACCCAATGTATGGAGAAGTGGCAAATACACCGATGAAGGTTTTGGCATCTATTTTGAAACGTGTTAATATAAAGGTGAAAAAAGAATTCTTAGTATAGGAAGATGCCTTTATGAATGAATGGACACGCAAGGAATGGGAAGCGAATAAAAACCAATCAAACATGACTTTGTTTTATTTATATACACCCATGTGTGGGACCTGCCAGGTGGCCCATAAAATGATGGAGGTTGTCCAAGAACTTGTGGATGTTCCTATAGGCCAGGCTAACATTAATTTTATCCAAGAAGTGGCCAAAGACTATCAAATTGAAAGCGTTCCTTGTCTTTTAATCACGAAAGATGGAGCGGTTGTTCGAAAAATTTATGCTTTTCAATCTGTTCCCTATTTAATAGAAACTATTAAAAGTATTGACGTAGATTAATAATAATGATAATATGCAGTATACTATATGTGAATTAAATAAAACTAACTCTTATTAAGAGAGGCAGAGGGAAGTGCCCGATGAAGCCTCGGCAACCGTCATGAAAATGAAATGGTGCCAAATCACACAAAGCAGAAGCTTTGAAAAATGAGAGAATGGATGAATGGTATTTATTGTTACCTACACCCCTTCTGCTCTTTTGCAGAAGGGTTTTTTTGATAGAAAGGCGGACAGGTTTACATGATAAGTTTAAAGGGAGTCTCGAAAAAGTTTGCTACAAAAAACGGAGAAATCGTGGCAGTAGATAATGTAAATCTTGAAATTAAATCTGGAGAGATTTTCGGGATAATAGGGTACAGTGGTGCGGGAAAAAGCACAATGATTCGTTTGTTGAATGGTCTAGAAAAACCATCAGAAGGGCAAATTATCGTAAACAATCAAGAAATAACAGCAATCAGTGAGGATAAGCTCAGACACTTCAGACAAAAGGTAAGCATGATCTTCCAGCATTTCAACCTTCTTTGGTCTAGAACGGTTGCAGAGAATATTGAATTCCCACTAGAAATTGCAGGGGTATCTAAAGAAAAGCGAGCAGCACGTGTCAAGGAGCTTCTAGAATTAGTTGGGTTAGAGGGAAGAGGAGATTCTTACCCTTCACAGCTTTCAGGAGGCCAGAAACAGCGCGTTGGGATAGCGAGGGCTCTTGCCAATGGTCCAGAGGTATTGCTATGTGACGAAGCTACTTCTGCGCTTGACCCAGAAACAACAGACTCTATTTTAGATTTACTAGTAGATATTAATGAAAAGCTCGGGCTTACTATTGTGTTAATTACTCACGAAATGCAGGTTATCCAAAAAATCTGTAATCGAGTTGCGGTTATGGAAAAAGGAAAAATTGTAGAGCTAGGAGATGTCCTGCAGGTTTTCCAAAAGCCACAGGCACCTATTACGAAACGATTTGTTTCACAGATATCTGATTCCAATCAGCCTACTCAAACCATTCGCAATCTAAGGGAGCTCTATCCAAATGGTAAGCTGGTAAAGCTAGTTTTTGTAGGAGAACAAACGGAGCAACCAATTCTATCTAGATTAATTAAACAAATGGATTTAGAGGTCAATATTGTTCAAGGGAATATCTCTCATACACAAGGAGGGGCCTTTGGTACACTGTTCCTTCACCTAGAAGGAAAAGAAAAGGCTATTAAGCAAGCGATTGACTTTATCCATGCTCAAAAGATTCATACGGAGGTGATTCCTCATGCTTGAAACATTACTTCCGAATGTGGATTGGCCTAAAATGTGGGAAGCAACATGGGAAACAGTATATATGACAGGAGTTTCTACTCTGCTTACGGCTATCTTAGGATTAGCCTTAGGACTTCTCTTGTTTTTAACAAGCCCCCATCAAGCATGGGCAAACAAGCTAGCTAACTGGCTAACTGGAGCGGTGGTAAATATATTCCGATCCATACCATTTATAATTCTAATAATCCTGTTAATCCCGTTCACAACGTTTTTAATCGGTACGATGAGAGGACCAAATGCAGCATTTCCTGCATTGGTGATTGGTGCAGCACCCTTCTATGCGAGACTAGTATTAATTGCATTAAGGGAAATCGATAAAGGCGTGCTAGAAGCTGCCAAGGCAATGGGAGCAAAAACTTCCACAATTATCTGGAAGGTGCTTCTACCGGAATCCATGCCGGCTTTAGTATCTGGGATTACAGTTACAGCGGTGGCGTTAGTTGGATACACTGCTATGGCTGGAATTATCGGAGCGGGCGGACTCGGAACGCTTGCTTTCCAAGATGGTTTTCAAAGAAGTAAAGATGATGTAACCTTCGTAGCAACCATTCTTATTCTAATATTGGTATTTATTATCCAGTGGGCTGGAGATACAATAACTGCAAAAATCGATAAACGATAAGGGAGATAGTCAAATGAAAAAGTTATTAGCAGGGTTATTCTTAACAGCAAGTACAGTGGGATTAGCAGCTTGTGGAGACGATGACAGCAACAAGTTAGTGGTAGGAGCTTCTAACGTACCGCATGCAATTATCTTAGAGGAAGCTAAACCATTGCTAGAAGAACAGGGCATCGAGCTTCAAATTGAAACATACCAAGATTATGTACTTCCAAACAAAGACTTAGAATCTGGAGAGATAGATGCAAACTACTTCCAGCATGAGCCTTATCTAAAATCACAGATTGTAGATCATGGATATGATTTCGTCAATGCGGGTGGGATTCATATCGAGCCAATCGGTCTTTATTCTAAAAAATATGATTCAATCGAAGAGCTTCCAGAAGGTGCAACTATTTTAATGAGTAATTCTGTTGCAGACCATGGACGAATTCTTGCAATGCTTGAGGACGCTGGGCTAATCACTCTAGCAGAAGAAGTGGACCGCACTGCAGCAACTATCTCCGACATCGTTGATAATCCGAAAAACCTTGAGTTTGATCCGAACTACGAATCAGCCTTAATGGTTCAGCTTTATGAAAATGAAGAAGGAGACGCTGTTCTAATCAATTCAAACTATGCAATCGATGCAGGATTAAATCCATTAGAGGATTCCATTGCAATTGAAGAAACAGATTCACCATATGTGAACCTGATTGCAGTTAATGCTGGTGATGAAGAGGATGAGCGTATCAAAGCTTTAGTGGAAGCGTTGACGTCGGAAGAAATTCAAGAGTTTATCTTAAATGAATGGGGCGGCTCTGTCGTACCAGTAAAATAAGAAAGAAATAAAAGAAGAGGTACTCTCTTCGTAATTATAAGCAGAAGGTACCTCTTCTTATTTATATCTAGTAACGGAGACGGCCGTTATTTGAAAATAGATTCTTCCAAAGGGTTAGTTCTTATTGAAATATATTTATAAGGGGAGACATTAATTGGTTCGTAGCAGCGTCGGCGACTCCTGTGGGAGCAAGGTGGGAGGTAAGACAGCACAACCACGCGCGTTAGCGATGGGTGCTGGCTTACCGGGGGGAGGGAAACCTAAGTACGTCACATCCTGTGACAACGTTTTCCTGACCAACATCCTGTTGGCCTCCACTCCAAGCGTCCGACGATGCGGAGAACGAAAGGTTCAACACAATAAAAAACACTTATGATTCTATACGTGCAAAGAATCATAAGCATTTCTCATTCAATTTATCCCAGTCACTTGTATATTAGTGAGGTAAAAATACTAATTGGATTGCAAACAGGATAGCGAAGATATAAAGCATTGGATGAACTTTTTTCGCTTCCCCTTTTACTATTTTTAGAATTGGGTAGAGAATAAATCCAAATGCGATACCTGTTGAAATACTAGACGTAAGCGGCATAGTTAGGATAACTAAGAATGCTGGGAATGCTTCGTCAAACTTGCTCCAGTCAATCTCCTTCACAGATCCTATCATCAACGCACCTACAATTATTAATGTAGGTGATGTTATAGCTGCTACACCTGAGATGGAGCTCACTAATGGGCCGAAGAAGGAAGCGACGATAAATAGAATAGCTACCGTTAAGCTTGTTAAACCAGTACGTCCACCAGCTGCTACTCCTGAGGAGGATTCGATATATGCCGTTGTTGGACTTGTACCAAACATAGAACCTACTGTTGTAGCAACAGAATCTGCTAGTAAAGCATGGCGAGCACGTGGCAGCTTCTCATCTTTCATTAAGCCAGCTTGCTTTGCAACACCAACCATTGTACCTGTTGTATCGAATAATGTTACTAACACAAATGAAAATACAACACCATATAAACTATAAGAGATAACTTCTCCGATAGCTTCTATTGGATTCCAAACTAAAATACCCTCTGGAAGACTTGGAACAGCAACTACTTGTTCAATGTGTAATTGATTTGTCAGGATAGCTACAATTGCTGTAATAACCATACCGATAAATAACGCACCATGAACATTGCGGATCATCAAAATAACCGTAATTAGTAAACCGAATAAGGTTAACAGAACACCAGGAGAAGTTAAATCTCCTAGCCCAACAAGATTGCTTTCGTTTGCTACAATTACTTCCGCCATACGAAGTCCTAAAAAGGCGATAAATAAACCAATTCCAGCCGTAATCGCATGCTTTAAATTAGAAGGAATTACAGCTATTAGCTTTTCTCTTAGTGGTGTCAATGACAAGATAATAAAAATGATACCTGCCACGAAGACAGCGGAGAATGCAGTGATATAATCTATTTTTCCGTCTGAGGCTAAAACAACCGCATAAGTAAAGTATGCATTTAACCCCATTCCTGGAGCGATTGCAATTGGATAGTTGGCGAACAGTGCCATCCACAATGTACCGATTACTGCAGAGATAATTGTTGCCATAAATACTTGGTCAAGTGGCACACCTGCATCAGATAATATAATTGGGTTAACTACTACAATATATACCATGGTCAAGAATGTAGTCATCCCAGCTAAAAGCTCAGTCTTTACATTTGTACCATGTTCTTTCATACGAAACATATTCATTTCTTTCCATACCTTCTTTCTTAAACACGAACATTTTTTAGGACATTACAAATATTATTCGTTTTTGAGGTAAATTTCAATGCTTTTTACCAAAAAAAAATTATTTCTAATTTTATAAAGCCTTTATCTTATTTTTAGGATAATAGTAATGATTTATCCATAAAATGTTTTAATTATTGAGAGGAGGGTATCAGTGTTCTGAACACTAAAAAATGGAAAGGGATGATTCATTATCAGTACCGAAGGATTGCCTTATACACAGAGAATGGACAATGCGTTTAGAGGAGTACATGGCTTTGGGTATGACGATTTAAGGAACAGTCAAGAGTTGAGGACAAAGGTTGAGCAAAGAAGACAAGAGGACCATGAAAAAAGTATGCAAATTGCAGCTAAAATAGATGCACAAGCCTTCAGAGGCTTATAGAAGTAAAAAATCCGGAAATAGTATATTTCCGGATTTTTTTATTTAATGATCCGTTAGAACCGTTTTAGATTCTACGATATGAGCTTGGTATTCATTCAAGCTCATATGAAAACCACTTTTATATACTGTGATTGAATAGTAAGAAATCATTGGCGCTTTGCCTGACGGGTAAGACGTGGATGTGAACATTTTTATTGTTATACTGACATCTATTCTCAATTAGGTCCACCTTATTGAAAATGCTTTGTAATAGATGCTGTATAAAAAATCAAGGTTTTTTATGGGAAAAAGCAAGAAATCTATTTGCCTTACATTATATAAAAGAAACTAATCCAAAAGAATTGCAAGGCTCCTCTGTTTGCGTTAAGATTAGAATGATAATAATTTAGAATGGTTTACATTCAGAGTTAAAAAATGGAGGTTATTAAATGTCGACTTTAGTTATAAAAGATTTACACGTTGCTATCGACGGTAAAGAAATCTTAAAAGGTGTTAATTTAACTATTAATACAAACGAAATCCATGCTGTAATGGGTCCAAATGGTACTGGTAAATCTACTTTGGCTTCAGCAATCATGGGTCATCCGAAATATGAAGTAACTTCAGGTTCCGTTACTCTTGACGGAGAAGATGTATTAGAAATGGAAGTGGACGAGCGTGCAAAAGCTGGTCTATTCTTAGCAATGCAATATCCAAGTGAAATCACTGGGGTAACAAATGCAGACTTCTTACGTTCAGCAATCAATGCTCGTCGTGAAGAAGGCGATGAGATTTCTCTTATGAAATTTATCCGTGAGCTAGATAGCAAAATGGAATTCCTAGAAATGGATACTGACATGGCTCAGCGTTATTTAAACGAAGGATTCTCTGGTGGGGAAAAGAAACGTAACGAGATTCTTCAATTAATGATGCTTCAACCAAAATTTGCGATTCTTGATGAGATTGACTCCGGTCTAGACATCGATGCACTTAAAGTTGTTTCTAAAGGAATCAACGAAATGCGAGGAGAAGGCTTTGGTAGCTTGATTATCACTCACTACCAACGTCTACTTAACTACATCACGCCTGACCATGTACACGTAATGATGCAAGGTCGCGTAGTTAAATCTGGTGGTCCTGAGCTTGCTCATAAACTTGAAGCACAAGGATATGACTGGATTAAAGAAGAGTTAGGCATCGAAGACGAGACAGTTGGACAAGAAGCATAAGAAAGGGGACGCATACAAATGACGGTTGAAACAAAATTGGCATTAACCGAACAGGATATTCGCTCCTTTTCAGAAGGTCACCAAGAACCAAGCTGGATGACGGAGCTACGTCTACAAGCATTCGGTCAATTGGAAACACTTGCAATGCCAACTCCAGATAAAACGAAAATTGATAAATGGAACTTCTTAGAGTTCCCAACACATTCTGTAGAGAGCCAAGCTTATGCTTCCTTAGATGAACTTCCTGAAGAAGTGAAAGCTATTGTAAATACAGAAGAACAAAAAAATATTTACATCCAACGCAATAACACACCAGCATATGTAGCTCTTACAGAAGAGTTAAAAGCAAAAGGTGTTATTCTTACAGATATCCACACGGCTGCGCGTGAGCATGGAGAACTAGTACAACAATATTTCATGACTGATGGCGTAAAAGTAAACGAGCATAAGCTTACTGCTTTACATGCGGCGCTATTAAATGGTGGGGTGTTTGTTTACGTTCCTAAAAATGTCGTGATTGAAGAGCCAATTCAAGTTGTGTACCTACATGACAACGATACAGCTTCTTTATTCAACCATACATTATTGGTAGCAGATGAGAATAGCTCTGTTGTTTATGTAGAAAACTATCTTTCAACAGTAGAAAAGACAAATGGCTTAGCGAACATAATTTCTGAGGTTATCGTGAAGGATAACGCTAAAGTGACATTCGGTACTGTGGACGTTCTAGCAGAAGGCTTTACTACTTATGTGAACCGTCGTGGTGTAACGAGCCGTGACGCGATTATAGAGTGGGCACTTGGCATGATGAACGACAGCGACACGATTTCTGAAAATGTTACCCACTTAGTTGGAGACAATTCAGAAGGACATGTAAAGATGGTAGTGGTAGGTCGTGGAAAACAAAAACAAAACTTCACGACGAAAGTAATTCACTGGGGCAAACATACAGAAGGTCAAATTCTGAAACACGGTGTAATGAAAGATGAAGCATCTTCAATTTTCAATGGTATTGGGAAAATTGAATACGGTGCTACAAAATCAAATGCAGAGCAAGAGTCTCGTGTACTTATGTTAAGCGAAAAAGCCCGTGGAGATGCTAACCCAATCCTATTGATTGACGAGGACGATGTAACAGCAGGTCACGCAGCTTCTGTAGGACGCGTAGATCCACTTCAGTTGTATTATTTAATGAGCCGTGGTATTTCTAAACAAGAAGCTGAGCGCCTAGTAATTCACGGATTCCTAGCACCAGTAGTAAATGAACTACCAATCGAAGGCGTTAAGAAACAGCTGACGGAGGTAATTGAAAGGAAAGTTCGCTAATGATCGATATTAAAGAGATTCGAAGCTATTTTCCCATCCTTAATCAAGAAATCAATGGTCATCCATTGGTATATTTAGATAGTGCAGCAACCTCTCAAAAGCCAATTCAAGTAATTGACGCTTTGAGAAAGTACTATGAGTTTGATAACTCCAACGTGCACCGAGGTGTGCATACACTTGGAAATCGTGCTACGGAAAGCTATGAAGGGGCGCGTGAAAACGTTCGCCGCTTCATCAATGCAAAGAGCACGAAAGAAATTATTTTTACTCGCGGCACGACTACAGGTATCAACACTGTTGCTCGTAGCTACGGGCTAGCTAATCTTCAAGAGGGTGACGAAATTGTTATCACTTATATGGAACACCATTCAAATATTATTCCTTGGCAACAACTTGCTAAGGAAACTGGTGCGACATTAAAGTATATTGACCTTGAAGAGGATGGCACTTTATCACTTGAGAAGGTTCGTGCTACAATAACGGATAACACAAAAATTGTGTCTGTTGTTTATGTTTCCAATGTCCTTGGAACGATGAACCCTATTAAGGAAATTACACAAATTGCTCACCAGCATGGTGCTGTAATGGTAGTTGATGGGGCACAGGCCGCTCCGCATCTTAAACTGGATGTACAGGATCTCGATTGCGATTTTCTAGCTTTTTCAGGTCATAAAATGTGTGGACCTACCGGTATCGGTGTGCTCTATGGTAAACAAGCCTTGCTAGAAAAAATGGAACCAATTGAATTTGGTGGAGAGATGATTGACTTTGTTGGCTTGCAAGAGTCTACCTGGAAGGAGCTTCCTTGGAAATTTGAAGGTGGTACTCCAATCATCGCAGGAGCAATCGGATTATCTGCTGCAATCGACTTTTTGGAGGAAATTGGCCTAGAAGAGATTGAGAAGCATGAACATCGGTTAGCTGCTTATGCCATGGATAAGATGTCTACAATTGATGGCCTAACTATTTACGGTCCACAAGACCCGAAGGCAAGAGCTGGCATTGTAACATTCAATTTAGATGAAGTACACCCTCACGATGTTGCAACAGTCCTAGATATGAATGGTATTGCTATTCGTGCAGGACATCACTGTGCACAGCCATTGATGAAATGGCTGAAAGCTACTGCAACGGCTAGAGCAAGCTTCTATGTATATAACTCAGAGGAAGATGTTGACTTGCTAGTTGCTGGCTTACGTACTGCAAAGGAGTATTTTGGAGATGTCTTCTAATAACTTAGATCAACTTTATCGTCAGGTGATTATGGATCATTATAAAAATCCTCGAAACAAAGGAAGTATCGAGGATGGAGCACTGACAATAGATATGAATAACCCTACCTGTGGAGACCGCATTCACTTAACCCTTCAAATAGAAGACGGAAAAGTAAAAGATGCAAAGTACGACGGAGAGGGATGTTCTATCTCCATGTCTTCCGCTTCTATGATGACTCAAGCGATTAAAGGAAAGAGTGTGAATGAGGCGCTAAAGCTTTCAGAAATCTTTTCTGATATGATGCTTGGAAAAGACTATGATGACTCCATAGACTTGGGTGATATTGAAGCCCTAGCTGGAGTTTCTAAGTTCCCAGCTCGTATCAAGTGTGCAACACTTGCATGGAAGGCTATGGAAAAAGGCGTTTCAGAAGAAAAATAATAGCAAGAACGGAGGAAATACGATGGCAAAAAAAATGCCTGAAATTGGTGATTATAAATATGGCTTCCACGATAAAGACGTATCCATTTTCCGTTCAAAACGTGGTTTAACGAAAGAAATCGTTGAAGAAATTTCCCGTATGAAGAATGAACCACAATGGATGTTAGACTATCGCTTAAAAGCATTAGAAATTTTCTACTCTAAGCCTATGCCACAATGGGGTGGAGAATTAGAGCCATTAAATTTTGATGAAATCACATATTATGTAAAACCATCTGAACAAACAGAAAAATCTTGGGATGAAGTACCAGAAGAAATCAAAGCTACTTTTGATAAATTAGGTATTCCTGAGGCAGAACAAAAATACCTTGCGGGTGTTTCTGCACAGTATGAATCAGAGGTTGTTTACCATAACATGAAACAAGAGCTTGAAGATATGGGAATCGTATTTAAAGATACTGACTCTGCCCTTCGTGAAAACGAAGATCTTTTCAGAAAACACTTTGGTACAGTAATCCCTTCCTCTGACAACAAATTTTCTGCACTTAACTCAGCAGTTTGGTCAGGCGGATCATTTATCTATGTGCCACCAGGTATAAAAGTGGATACTCCACTTCAAGCATACTTCCGTATTAACTCAGAAAACATGGGTCAATTCGAACGTACACTTATCATTGTGGATGAAGGTGCTTCCGTACATTACGTTGAAGGATGTACAGCTCCTGTTTACACAACTAACTCACTTCATAGTGCGGTAGTTGAAATTATTATTAAAAAGGATGCTTATTGCCGTTATACGACAATCCAAAACTGGGCAAACAACGTGTATAACTTAGTTACAAAACGTGCTGTTTGTGATGCTAACGCAACGATGGAATGGATTGACGGTAACATCGGATCTAAATTAACAATGAAATACCCTGCTGTTATCCTGAAGGGTGAAGGCGCTCGTGGTATGACATTATCTATCGCAATCGCTGGTAAAGGGCAACACCAAGATGCTGGTGCGAAAATGATGCACTTGGCTCCTAATACGTCTTCTACTATTGTTTCGAAGTCTATTTCGAAACAAGGTGGTAAAGTAACATACCGTGGTATCGTTCACTTTGGACGTAAAGCAACTGGTGCTCGTGCAAATATCGAGTGTGATACATTGATCATGGATAATCAGTCTACTTCTGACACAATTCCATACAACGAAATCTTGAACGATAATATTTCTTTAGAGCATGAAGCAAAAGTTTCGAAAGTATCTGAAGAACAATTATTCTACTTGATGAGCCGTGGATTAAGTGAAGAAGAAGCAACAGAAATGATCGTAATGGGCTTCATCGAGCCATTCACAAAAGAACTTCCAATGGAATATGCAGTAGAAATGAACCGCTTGATTAAGTTCGAGATGGAAGGTTCTATTGGTTAAGACATTGATAGAGGAGACGAACTTTACTAGTTCGTCTCTTTTTTAATGTTAGACTGAAATTTGCTGAGGTAATTGAACAATTTGGTCAATAAAAAGGAGATGGACGACATCCATCTCCTCTTCCTCTTATTTATTTGGTGTGAATTTCTACATCCTGTAGCTTTACATATTGTCCGTCAGAAAGAGTTAAATACGTATCTGCTTGAACATTTTCATTTGTAATGATGGAATCTAGCTGGTGTGTACTATCTTTTGAAACCTCATAATAGCCCATGTCGGTATCACTATCTAAAATCATCTTGTATTCACCTGCTGGAATATCCACCCCAACGCGATACATCCCATCATCATACTCTCCATCTTTCGGGATAACGGATGGTGCTTTATCTACCGGATACATATAAGCTCCTTGAAGCTTAAAGTATTCTCCGTCACGAAGTGTTACAAAGGAATGGGAGTCATCAAGATTATCGTTAAATATGATGCTTTCCAGATTCCCTGTACTATCTTTAGCGCTTTCGATATATCCCGTCTCATCAGCAAACACCAGATATTCACCAGCTGGGATATCTGTTCCAACCTTATAGGTACCTGATTTAATGCGGTTATCTGAGGTCGCATTCTGATTATTATTGTTGTTGTTGTTCGTGGTATCTGTTTGGTTCTCCTCATTTGTTGAGTTCGTATTATTAGTGTTATCTGTATCATCGCTTCCACTTGTAGCAAAGATGATAATAATGATTACGACTATTAACCAGAACCACCATCTTGTATAGAATGGCTTGTTATTTTCCTCCAAAGGAAATTCCTCCTTTATGTTATAGAGACTCTCTAGGGAGCTCTTTGTTAAAAGGATTGGACATTTCCTGTTTTTTTATTCAGCTAGTTTTGGTTTGAGTTCTTTAACCAATTCCTGGGTAGGATTACAACATTACCGGCCATTTTTACAACATAGTGCCTGGTTTTTACAACATAAGTCCTCATTTTTACAACATTATTTCTCGGCCTGTGAAGAATTACAACATTACTGGCCATTTTTACAACATAGTCATTAACTTTTACAACATAAGCCCTAAGTTTTACAACATTACTCCCAAAAGCCTAAGGATTCCCGTATGTTGAATCATTTTCAGACCATAACCCTTCATTTACACACCAACCAATCAATTCTACTCACAAGCTCCAAATACGCTCGCTTTTTTTGTCGTAATGTCTAGCTGGTGGTATCATATGGGTATACATAGAAGAGGTGGTCAAATGATTAAGATTGGTTTGACAGGGTGGGGGGATCATCCTGACTTGTATGTGTCCTCGGCCAAAGAGAAATTAAAAGATTATAGCGCTAACTTTCCAGTTGTAGAATTGGACGCAGCTTTTTATGCCATACAGCCTGAAAAGAACATTCAAAAATGGATTCGAGAGACACCAGATAATTTTCAATTTGTCGTAAAGGCATATCAAGGGATGACAGGTCATCAGCGTGGGGAAATTCCTTTCAAAACGACTGAAGAGATGTTTGAAGCTTACCGGAAATCAATTCTCCCTTTTCAAGAGGCAGGAAAGCTATCAATGGTGCTTGCGCAATTCCCGCCTTGGTTCAAATGTGAGAAAGAAAATGTGCAATACCTTCGTACGATTAGAGAAGAGTTAAAGGATTTTGAGGTGGCGGTTGAGTTCCGACATCAGTCCTGGTATTCTCCTGAATATGAAAGGGGCACGCTGGAGTTTCTAAGGGACAATGAGTTTCACCATAGTGTGTGTGATGAGCCACAGATAGGGGAGGGGAGTATTCCTCTTGTGCCAGTGGCTACCTCTAAGAAGGTGTTGGTACGCTTGCATGGACGTAATGCAGCTGGCTGGCTAAACCCTGGAAACAGGGAAAAGTGGAGAGAGGTAAGGTATCTCTATGACTATAATAAAGAAGAACTGACCTACATAAAAAAAGTATGTGAGCAGCTGGATAAACAGGCATCTGAAGTAATAGTATTATTTAATAACAACTCTGGTGGGCATGCAGCTAAAAATGCTAAAGCCTTTCAGCACATGCTGGATATAGAGTTTAAAGGGCTTGCTCCCAAACAACTAGACCTATTTGAAGGGGAATTTTAACAAATGGAATGGATTATATTAGCATTATGCGGTTTATTTTCAGGAATTATAGGAGCGCTTGTAGGTCTTGGTGGGGGTGTCATTTTAGTACCGGCTCTGCTTTTGTTTGGTACCACCCTTGGTTGGGTACCGGACATCACGCCACAAAGTGTTGTGGGTCTATCCGTTATTATGATGATTTTTATAGGGCTATCTTCTACCCTTTCTTACATGAAGACCAAAACAGTTGATTTTAAAAGCTCCATTATTTTCTTTATCGGAAGCATCCCTGGAACTATATTGGGAGCATGGGTAAACAAAGGCTTGGATTTACCGTCCTTTAATCTCTATTTTGGTATATTATTAGTAGTCCTTTCCATGCTTCTTCTAGTGAGGAAATATCTAAAGCCGGTACAATGGTTTGTAAAGAATGGAACGAAGCGCACCTTTACAGATGGAGATAAAACATTTGTATATGGATATCCAATCTGGTTTGCTTTAATATTCACCTTCGCAGTGGGCTTTGCTTCAGGGTTGTTCGGAATAGGTGGCGGTTCTATGATCGTTCCTGCCATGATCTTGTTGTTTTTGTTTCCACCTCATGTGGCGGTTGGTACCTCCATGTTTATGGTGTTCTTGTCGGCTATCGTAAACTCTGCCACACATATATCTTTAGGAAACGTTCCATGGCTGTATACAATACCTGTCGTACCTGCAGCATATATTGGAGCAAAGCTTGGTGCAAGGTTGAATAAAAAGCTGAATTCAGAAGCGCTAGTAACGGCTCTCCGTATCGTATTGCTGATTTTAGGGATTCGATCTATAATTGATGGATTATTCTAGCTAAGGAGGGGAGATAGGATGATGGAAAGAATCCATATTTATCATACGAATGATTTACATAGTCATTTAGAAAATTGGCCAACCATTCATCAATTTCTCTCTGATAGACAAAAGGCTCATTCCACTAAAGAGACAGTGTTGACTTTAGACATTGGAGATCATCTCGATCGCTCCAATGTATTTACAGAAGGCTTCCTTGGAAAAGGGAACGTTCAGCTTCTAAATAAGGCAAACTATGATTATGTAACGATTGGGAATAATGAAGGAATTACTCTAGGACATGAAGAATTGGATACTTTATATGAGGATGCTAATTTTGAAGTGATTGTATCTAATTTCGTTTACCCAAATGGGGAGATACCATCATGGATTCGTCCTTATAAAATCCATGTTACTCCGACAGGGTTAAAAATTGGAATTGTAGCTGCAACCGCAGACTATGGTATCTACTATGAGCAGCTTGGCTGGCATGTACAAGATCCGATTAATAGGCTTAGCCAGCTTAGTCGAGAATTAAGACCAGAGGTTGATGTGTTAATTTGCATGTCTCATTTGGGGAAATTTCAGGATGAAATCCTATCGCAAGAAATACCAGAAATCGATTTAATATTAGGGTCTCATACGCATCATTTCTTTGAGGAAGGGAAATGGATAGGAAATACGCTGCAAGCAGCCGCAGGGAAGTTTGGGAACTATATCGGCTATGTAACGATTGATTTCGAGCACGAGACGAAAACAATCGTGGAAAAACGTGCTGTTCTATATCCAGTTGAGAATTTGCCTAAACCAGTGGATGACATAGACCTACAACAGTCCTGGCAGGATAAAGGCTATGCGGAGCTTGCCACACCCGTATTTTTTAACCAAAAGAAACTTCAAAAGGATTGGTTTAAACCGTCCTCGCTCTCGAAATTTTTTGGTGAGGCTTTGTTAGCTTATACAAAAGCGGATTGTGCAATGTTTCCAGCAGGGATTTTCCTGTCCGATCTTCCTAGTGGGATGATAAAGGAAAGTGACTTGCATCGCTGTCTACCACACCCGATTAATCCGTGTGTGGTTACTTTAACCGGCGCCGCTCTTTTAGAAGTGTTGACGTTATCCAAAAATGAAAAATGGCCACGCTTAGAAGTGAAAGGGCTGGGATTTAGGGGGAAATACCTTGGGACTATTTTGTTTGATCAATTAGAGGATGTACAGGGTACTGTCTTTATTAATGGAAAACCGTTACAAATTGAGAAGACCTATACTTTAGCTACTCTAGATATGTTCACCTTTGGTTACTTCTTTCCTTCCTTGAAAAATTCGGATAAACGATACATTATGCCGGAAGTTATTCGAGATATCGTGAAATGGTATGGTACCCATTACAATTATGAATATCGCTCATACTGATTCCCCTTGTTACATATAAGTAACAAGGGGGATTTTTTACTTGTTTTATCACAAAAGAAGACAGCGACGTACATTTCATATTAGAACTCAGACAAAGCTAGCTATCTTTTTAGCAAGTTTTCTCCTATCGGTTGCTGGGGTATTCTATTATGTAAATGCCCAGCTGACACCAACCTATCTCGATTATGCAGAGGTTCAAACAAACAAGATAGCATCCATGGTTATTAGTAAGGCAATAAATTCAAGAACATCAAACGTGCTTGATGTGAATGATATCATTGAGCAAGTACCTACAGAAAGTAAGACAATGGTAACGACAAAGTTTAATACAGAAATAATTAATAGGGTGTTGGCGGATACGAACAGCTTAGTCCAAGCACATTTGGAGCAGGCAGAGCGTGGAAATCTATCCAGTCTCCCTTATTTAGATGATATTGAGTATGACAAGCAAACGATGGAGGATCAAGGAGGGGTTGTGTTTTTTGTTCCAATGGGGCAGGCAACCAACATACCTCTAATTGGAAATCTAGGTCCAAAGATTCCTATACGCTTTCATGTGATCGGGAACGTCCAGTCAAATGTAGAAACGAAGATTACGGAGTTTGGAATCAATAATGCCTATGTAGAAGTTACCATCCACATAAAAGTAAGCGTACAGATAATAGTTCCACTGGCAAGTAAAATAAGTGTAGTGGAACAAAATATTCCGGTAGCGATGGGATTGGTTCAAGGTCAGGTTCCATATATTTACACAGGGGGTGATGGTGAGGCAGCTCCTTCGGTTGAAGTGCCAATACCGTTACCTGAAGATTAAAAAACCTTCACTTTTTAAAATTTCCTGTTATGATAGAATAAAATAAATACACATTAGGTAGAGGCTGCATTGCTTAATAGTATTGTACAGAAGGGTGACACCGTTGATCGTACAAGAAAGGAAGCATTGCCGAAATTAGATTTGTCGTCAAGCAATCTAGTTGGGGTTATTTTGAATAAAAATAACACTGTCATCTGTTGGAAAACAGATGGGGAGCTACACGTAGATGAACATATTACTATTCAACGTAGAGGCTAACCTAAATTTACTTAGGTTAGTCTTTTTAGTTTTTGAATCGCCCGCTTGGAGGAGCGTTTCTCACTCCATTAATTGGGGCAGACAGTAGTATACATGTTTAAAAGGAGGAGCAATAATGGAAGGCACTATTTATTCATTGATACCACCACTACTTGCGATTGTGATGGTTTTATTAACAAAAAGAGTATTATTATCACTTGGGCTTGGAATCGTTTCTGCAGCATTCCTGAGCGAAGAATTTTCATTGATAGGTTCTCTTCGTCTTTTGTGGGAATCTTTTAGCGTTTCTTTCTGGGATGATGGTTTCAACATGTACAATATTTATATTCTATTATTTATTTTATTTCTTGGAATTATCACCGCCTTTGTCAGTCTTTCAGGTGGTAGTAAAGCCTTTGCAAATTGGGCAGTAAAGAGAATCACCACAAGAAGAGGGTCTAAGCTATTAACTGCATGCCTCGGTGTCATCATTTTTATTGATGATTATTTTAATGCTTTAGCAGTAGGGCAGATTGCAAGACCAATTACTGATACATACAGAGTATCTCGAGCAAAGCTTGCATATATTATCGATTCGACTTCTGCACCTATTTGTGTTATTTCGCCAGTGTCTAGCTGGGGGGCATTCTTAATAGCTCAATTAGGTCTCATATTTTCTACTCATGCTATTACGGAGTATACTCCCTTACAGGCTTTTGTTTATATGGCTCCTATGAATTTCTATGTTATAGGCGCATTAGCTGTTGTTTTCTTCGTAGCTTGGACGGATATTGATATTATGGGAATGAAAAAGCATGAAACTCGTGCTCTTGTAGAAGGAGAGCTTTATGATAAGGGAAAAGTGAACCCAGGTGATCTTGCTGGTCATTTCCCGGAAAATAATTACGGAAAAGTAATAGATTTAATCTTGCCTATTGCTTCTCTACTCGTTGTAACTATTATAAGTATGGTTTGGACTGGCTATAGAGCTGCAGGATCCACAAATCTTTTGACTATTTTTGAAAACACAAATGTACCTTTATCTTTATTTATAGGCGGTCTTGTCGCTTCTATTTTGGCTATATTACTCTATGCAAGACAATTTAAAGTAAACCCAGATGCTAATGTTAAATACATTACAAAAGGATTATCAAAGGGAATCCAATCGATGATGGTAGCAGTTTTTATTTTAATCTTTGCATGGTCATTAGGATTTTTGATTACCGAATTAGGAACTGGTGACTACCTAGCATCATTGGTTACAGACTATAATGTACCAACTGGTATACTTCCTCTCATTTTATTTGTTGTAACTGCTTTTATGGCATTTGCCACTGGTTCATCATGGGGATCATTTGGTATTCTTCTTCCTATTGGGGCAAGTATCATTATGGCGGTAGAGCCAGATTTGATTTTACCAGTGCTTGCATCTGTTCTTGCAGGAGCTGTATTTGGTGATCATTGCTCTCCAATTTCAGATACTACTATCATGTCTGCGACAGGTGCAGGCGTGAATGTATTAGACCATGTTACGACCCAGCTCCCATATGCAATTATTTGCGCTATCATCGCAGGAATAGGGTATTTGGTCCTTGGTTTAACAGGCTCTGTATTATCAGGCTTTGTTACTGTGATCATCCTCATAATCGTTCTGTTTCTGTATTGGAGCATCAAAGGCAAGAGGAGTCAACAGCTAGTTTAAACGTTTCTCTATGGCTTTTCTGAAGGTTGTTTGAATTCAAATAATATGGTACATTGACAAAAGTAATAGTATGTTATTTGGGGAATGGGGTAAAGAAATGACATCATGTAAGCCGCCAAAGAAGGAGCATGAGCGGAAGCCTGACTGGCTGAAGATTAAGCTAAACACGAATGACGAGTATAAAGGCTTAAAGAAATTAATGAGAGAAAATAATCTCCATACGGTGTGTGAAGAAGCAAAGTGTCCGAATATACATGAATGCTGGGGTTCTAGACGTACAGCAACCTTCATGATTCTGGGAGCAGTTTGCACGCGAGCTTGTAGATTCTGTGCAGTAAAAACAGGCCTTCCAACCGAGCTAGACTTAGCAGAGCCAGAGCGTGTAGCAGATTCTGTTGTCATCATGAATCTGAAGCATGTAGTAGTTACCGCAGTAGCTCGTGACGACCTAAAGGATGGAGGCTCAGAGGTGTTTGCGGAAACAATTCGAGCCATCCGAAGAAAAAATCCATTTACCACTATTGAGGTCCTACCTTCTGATATGGGAGGGATTGAACAAAATCTTCGGAACATCATGGATGCAAAGCCGGACATACTCAATCATAATATCGAAACTGTACGTAGACTAACACCAAGGGTCCGCGCTCGCGCAACGTATGATCGATCGCTCGAACTGCTAAGAAGGGCAAAAGAGATGCAGCCGACTATTCCAACTAAATCTTCTATCATGCTGGGACTAGGGGAAACACATGAGGAGATAGTAGAAGCGATGGAGGATCTACGAGCAAACAATGTGGATATTCTAACGCTGGGGCAGTATCTTCAGCCAACGAAAAAGCATATAAAGGTTCAAAAATATTATTCACCAAACGAGTTTGGGGAATTAAGAAAAATTGCTATGAGTAAGGGTTTCTCCCACTGTGAGGCTGGGCCACTGGTTAGAAGCAGCTATCACGCTGACGAACAGGTGAACGCGGCAGCTAAGCAAAGGCAGCTCCAAGGGGAAGATTTGCTTGCACAAAATAGCTGATGGATGGTGAGCTATGATAATCGCAGAAGGCTATACGTATGAGATAATAGAAAACTATCGCGACGCATTTAAGGAAGAAGTTTTTTTAGAGCGCTATAGTGAAATACTTACGAAGTATGATTATATCGTGGGAGACTGGGGATATGGTCAATTAAGGCTGAAAGGCTTCTTTGATGATCGTAACAACAAGGCTACCTTTGACACGAAGATAAGTACACTCAAGGACTATATATATGAATACTGCAATTTTGGTTGTGCTTATTTCGTCGTGAAAAAGACAGGCGTAGCTCCAAAAGCGCTTCCACCTATATTGGAGAAAAAAGAAAACCTTGAACAAGATCAGCTATGATCGAGTTCAAGGTTTTTTGCTTGGTAAAAAGTATCTGATAAATTGCTGTTGAGCGAGAATAAAGTTGCTCTATCCGAGAGTAAATCGTCACCGAACGAGAGTAAATCGTCACCGAACGAGAGTAAATTGGTTGAACGAGAATAAATTCCCCTTATCCGAGAATAAAACATCACCGAACGAGAGTAACCACCACGTAACCGAGAATAAAGTGCCGTTATCTGAGAGTAACGCTCAACCGGTTTAAAGCCGACACAGGCCATGTTCTTCCACCATTTTAACTGAGAGTAAATGCCCGATGAACGAGAGTAACAGCAGCCTAACCGAGAGTAACTAAGCTGAACGAGAGTAAATTACTTCTATCCGAGAGTAATCCAAGGTTGAACGAGAGTAACCACCACGTAACCGAGAATAAAGTGCCGTTATCTGAGAGTAACGCTCACCCCAGTAAAAGCCACCTGTCTAACTAAGAAGCTCTCTTAAGTAATCTCTTAATTCCTTTGCTTCTTCAGAAGTTCGATTAAAAACTTCTTCTAAATAACCTGGCTCCTCCACGTCATCCGAGCCAATAATTGCGGATCTTCCATATTGTATATCCATCACAAGTACTTTTCCGAAAAATCTAGTGCTTTGAAGGATTGCTAAGTCATATCGTTGAGATTCCCCTGTAAAACCTACGAATCTCGTTTTTGTATCCTCTACATCGTCATAAAGAAAAAATCGTTCCATATTAACTACACTCCTTCCCACTATGAATTATGGTACTATAGAACAGAGGTATTAATCAATGAATATAAAGGTCTCTAGCCCGAGATGAAGGATATCTCATCAACTAGAGGCATACTGCTTTAGGAGGTAACAAGATGTATTTTGTAGATCGAAAAAAAATTGGGCTTTCCTTGCAGCATATGAAGGAATTACTGGCATTACTAGAAGGAAATACAGACTGGCATAAGGATCAGCTTTCAAAGCTTGCATTAGAGAGAGTTGGCCATAACATGATAGAGGCTGTTATAGATGTAGGAAATTCAATGATTGATGGTTTTATTATGCGTGATCCAGGTGGTTACGATGATATTATCGATATCTTAACAGATGAAAAAGTTATCACCTCAGAGATGGACGGTCCTTTGAAAGAGGTTATCGAACTGAGAAAAGAGCTGGTTCGAAATTTCTATGCAGTAAATCATACAAAGCTAGAAGAAGTCTTAAAATCAAACCTTGTTTATTTAGGTCAGTTCCCTGGAAGAGTAGAAGATTATTTGGAAAATGAGCTTGGTCCTGTATCTGCATTTTTACCGGAGGATAGCGATGTCCAATTATAGGGCGTATTTCTTGGATCTAGATGGAACTGTCTATAGAGGAAATACTGCTATTAAGGAAGCAGTAGAGTTTATCCATCATTTGCAGAATAAAGGGATTGAGCCGTTCTTTGTTACAAATAATGCTTCCATGACACTTGAGCAGATTCGTTCGAAGCTTGCACAAATGGACGTGCATACAACGGAGGAGCATATTATTACTTCTGCCATTGTTGCTGCGCATTATATTGCAGAGCATTTTCCAGCCAAAGAGGTTTTTATGATTGGGGAAACTGGTTTAAGGGAAGCGTTACTGGATAAACAGATTACGATTACCGAAAATCTAGGAGAGGTAGTAGTAATGGGTATCGATCGTTCCATCAATTACGAGAAGCTGTCAACTGCTTGTCTATCTATTAGAAATGGAGCAGCTTTTATTTCTACGAATAGTGATCATGCATTCCCTACGGAACGTGGCTATGTACCTGGTAATGGCGCTTTTACTAAGCTAGTAGAGCATTCTACCGAGAAAGAAGCTCTATTTATGGGGAAACCACAGCCATTTATATTGGAAATGATGCAGCAGCGATATGGATTTGCTAAAGAGGAAATGGTGATGATTGGAGACAACTATCATACAGACATTTTAACTGGCATTCATTTCGGTATCGATACAGCACATGTTAACTCTGGGGTTCATCGAACAGAAGAGGTCCGCATGATGGAAAAACAGCCGACCTATTTTTTAGAGTCTTTAAGTGATTGGATTAAATAGAAAGATAAATGAAAAAGCCCTGATGATTCTAATCATATAAAAGAATCATCAGGGCTTCTATTTGATTTAGCTTCCTTTGCCTTTGTTTTCCCTTCATCTATTTAACTAGTACATTCGATAAGTAAAATAGGCACGCTAGTTGGACAAGCATTTATTTTATTCGTGATTAAAATAAAGGATTTTCTTCAATATATTGATATATTTTCTCTACCAGATCAGATGGGGAGTCACCTTCCACAACATCTCCATTTACTATTGCAAATAGTGTTTCGGAGCATAGGGAGCAATAGCTGAGACAACCATATTCTAATACATCTAAATCGGGATCCTGTTCTAATATATCGAATGCTTCCTGCGAACCATTTGCAAGGTTGCTGATACAAAATTCGACCATTGGATTCATAGCTGTCACCTCACTACTTCGACATGCTACCGTTTTTTTTTATATACGTCAATAAAGAAGTATTATTGTGAAAATCATCACAATCATTTATAATTTTAGATGATAACAAAGTAGAGGGAGAATTATATGCGAAAATTAGTACTATTAGGAGGCGGATATGGTAATATGCGCATATTACTGCGCTTACTACCAAATAACTTGCCTGATGATGTTGAAATCACTTTAATAGATCGAACGCCGTTCCACAGTCTAAAAACGGAATTTTATGCATTGGCAGCGGGCACATCCCCAGACTCTGATATTCGTGTTTCATTTCCAGAGAATGAAAAGCTTAAAAAGGTGTATGGAGAAATTAAAGAAATTGACGTAGAAAACAAAGAAGTAAAGCTAGAGGATGGTCAATCCGTTCGTTACGATGATCTAGTTGTAGGTTTAGGCTGTGAAGATAAGTATCATAATGTTCCAGGAGCAGCTGAGTATACTTATAGTATTCAAACAATTGGTCGCTCTAGGGAAACCTTTAAGTATATCTGCGGATTACCTTCAGGAGCAGTGGTTGGTATTGTAGGAGCAGGTTTAAGTGGTATCGAATTGGCAAGTGAGCTAAGAGAAAGTCGTAAAGATTTGCAAATTAAATTATTTGACCGAAGCCCACGTGTACTAAGAGATTTTCCAGAACGTTTAAGTAAGTATGTGCAAAAATGGTTTGATTCCAATAATGTAGAAGTAATCAGTAATTCAAACATTACAAAAGTCGAGCCAAATAAATTATATAACCATGAAGAAATCATTCCTGTGGACGCGGTTGTTTGGACAGCTGGTATTCAGCCGGCAGCTCCAGTACGTGCGCTACCAGGTGAGAAGGATAAATCCGGTCGTGTCATCCTTACTCAGTATCACGATTTACCAAGCTACGAGGGTGTATATGTAGTTGGAGATTGTGCATCCCTACCATTTGCTCCTAGTGCTCAATTAGCAGAAGAACAAGCTGAGCAAATTGTAAAGGTACTTCAAGCTCGTTGGAAGGGTCAACCACTTCCAGAAAAAATGCCGGAGATCAAGCTGAAGGGCTTTATGGGATCGCTTGGGAAGAAACAAGGCTTTGTTTACATGGCAGATATCTCTGTAACCGGGCGTATCGCTCGTTTAATGAAATCAGGGCTACTTTGGATGTATAAGAGACATAACGGGTAATTAGCAATAGTATCTTTTTATTTTAAAAAGTCTCATAACTTCTATTATTAAAAGAGTTATCCATTTATGGATAACTCTTTTTTTTAGAAAGACACTATGTTAATGGATAATAAGGAAATTGTACGTGTTAATCCAATCTATTCTTCACGTAAACCGTACTTTTCCAATGCAGTAAGCACAGGCTTAAGTTGGATATATCCTTCGCCTATCACCTCATCATTGATCATTACGAGAGGATAAAAAAACTCGTCTTCTGCAATTCGCTGGGCAATATTCTGCTGCTTTTCTTCATTCAGTGGACCTTCGATATCTATGTAGGTATAAGTAATATTGTTCTGTGGAAACTTTCGGTTAATCGCAGCTTGGAGCCATTCATATGTGTCCTTGGAGGAAGGCGCGTTTACACAGCTAGCACATATAACATCTGCTCCATACACCTCGATTGTCAATGGTTGGTGAGTCATCTATCCATCCCCTTAGTTTTAGTTACTTTCACATTATAATAAGTTTTTGGAAATAAAGTCAAAAATACAAATTTCCTTAGACTTTCTGACCCGGCGGTGGTTTGGGATTAAACACTTCCAATTGCACAATATATAATTTATAATATTGTTAGCGAAAGGAGTCGATAGATATGACTGATACAATGACTGAGCAAGTTCAAGAAGTTCTAGATAAATTGCGTCCATTCTTACTACGTGACGGAGGAGATTGCGAGCTTGTTGATGTAGAAGATGGTATTGTAAAGCTACGTCTTCTTGGTGCTTGTGGTAGCTGCCCAAGTTCTACCATTACATTAAAAGCAGGTATCGAGCGTGCTTTATTGGAAGAAGTACCTGGAGTAGTAGAAGTAGAGCAAGTATTTTAATTACCAATCATTTTTAAATCGTAACGGATTTATATTTAGTTCTTTTAAAAGAAGCCTTATCTTGGCTTCTTTTTTTGTGGATATTGTTCACGTTTTAAGGAAACACTCCATTTAAATGTAAGATAAATGGTCGTGCTTTAGTAGCCATGTCGTTTTGAATTACCAAGTAGTTTTCCTTGTCTTGGTAGTAGAAACCTTGATATGATAAAAGAAAGAAAGGGTGATTTCAGATGACAGAGATCGTAAATTTATCTGAAGCGGCAGCATATCGTGTAAAAGAGATGATGACTCATAATGAAGAGGCTGGCTCTTTTCTACGCGTATCAGTAAACGGTGGGGGATGTAGCGGTCTTTCTTATGGAATGGGCTTTGAGAAAGAAAAGAAGGATGATGATGTCCTTTTGCATCAGCATGGACTAGAGATTATCGTCTCAAGTGAAGACGCACCAATTCTTAATGGGACAGTAATTGACTACAAAGAGTCCTTGATGGGTGGCGGATTTACCATCGACAATCCAAATGCTATTGCATCTTGTGGATGTGGCTCTTCATTCAGAACAGCCAAAGTTACCGGAACGCCAGAAAGCTGTTAATAAAAGTTACTTACATTTGTTGTCTCCTAGAGGGATTAGGAATGACTTGAACACATTTACTGTGTATACAATCGTGAAAAATAGTAGTGACAACTCTGCGATGGGTTGTGAATAACTAAGTCTCTTTGATGGATGATGTTGCTAAACATTATGGATCGGGGAGGCTTTTTGTGATGATGTTGTGCTAAAAATGTTGCTTTGTCTAGGATTGCTATTCTCAGTCATATGTCATTATAGAAGAAGGATACTCCGTTCAAATACATAAATTTGCCTATCGGCTATTAAATAAGAGAAAGAATGAATACACTTTAAAGTGGTTTGTAATTTGGAGGATCAAATATGTCAAAAAATATTACAAAACGTTGTGCAAATTTACTAGCAAATGAAGAGAGCTATGATGTAGATTTTAAATTACATGTAAAAGGGTTAACTGTGGATGACTTAGTGGCTTTTGCAAACTCTCCTACAGGTGGAACTATACTTATCGGTGTAGATGAAGATATAAATGAAATTGGAAGACAGATAGGAAAAGTTGTTGGTTGTAAAGTTGGAGACAATGAAAAAATGATTATTATGAATAAAGCAAATGAATGTAGACCACCTGTTGACATAACTATTTTTGTAGAAAATGAGGATGAGAATCCTTTTTATAGAATTGAAATTCCTAGTGGTCAATTTAAACCGTATTCTACTCCGAAGGGAACCTATTTGATTCGAGGTGACGGACGTAATCTTGCTTTAAATAGAGATAGGCTTTTACAGATGTTTCTAGATGAACAAGGAGATACTTTCCTGAATAGGTTTAAAAATGCTACGGAGTACTTAGGTGAAAGTATTGTTGAAACTAACAAAAAGTTGGATATATTCGGAAATACGATAGAACGTTTACAACGAGAATTAAGTAACGACATTGACGAAATTACAAAAAGCTTAGAGGACTTAACTAGTAATGTGGAAAAAAATCTAGATGAGATTATTCAAAACACTGATAAGTTAGTGGAAGAAACAATAAATAATTCCATGCAGACTGTGGATGAAATTATTAATAGAATGAAAGGAATTGACCAAGATTTATATGAAACCAAGCTTGTAACAAATAGGTTGCTGGAGCATTTTGGAATTGAACATCCTTATACAACTAAGTATAAAAAACAAATCGCTGAAACAGTCAAGGACTCTTACAGGATGATGAAAGAAAATAGGATTAGGGATAATCGGAATGCGAGTGAAGAGGATATTATAAACGATTTTAGAAAGAAAATAATCGACTTGATTAAAGAGTCCTATGAAGTGGATAGGAACACTTTTATGAACGAAGATACTCTAATTGATACGGTAAACACTACTATTGAGAATATGAAGTTATCGGACATAGAAGATGTAGAAAAATAACATTAGCCAGCTATTCACAAATAGGCTTTTAGACGGTTAGCATATTACTGATAATCAAACAAAAAACCTAAAAAGTTAGGATGAACAAACGGTCTCTTTATCTGTATAGTAATAAAATATGAGAAATTAAGGAAGAATTTTGTTACAAATTAAGTGAAAAACACTATATTAATAGCGAAAAATTTTCTGTTTTTTCTAACGTTATAGATATGAGGAAACTTCTGTTGAAATCCCTATCTAAAAGGTCTAAAATAAGGTGTATAAGAATTTTGTAAATTTAATGACAAACAAAGAAAGACAAAGAACTTGTATTGTTTTTCTAAAAAACACAAAAAGGTGGTTGCGATCTTCGTGAAAAGACCAACAATTCTAGTATTAGGCGCGGGCTATGGTGGGTTATCTACAGTAGTTAATCTGCAAAAAATGGTAGGTCCAGATGCAGCAGATATTATTTTAATTAACAAAAATGATTACCATTATGAATCAACATGGTTACATGAGGCTTCTGCTGGTACTCTTAGACCAGATCAAGTTCGTTATGATATTACGAAAGTTATTAATACTAGTAAAGTGAAGTTTGTGAAGGCGACTGTAGATGGCATTGATGTAAATTCTAAAAAAGTGTCTACAAGTGCTGGAGAGTATACATATGACTACCTTGTAATTGGCTTAGGCTTTGAAGGTGAAACATTTGGTATTCAAGGATTAGATAAATATGCCTTATCTATCGCAAACGTAGATGCAGCTCGTCAAATTCGTGATCATATTGAGTATCAATTTGCTACATGGTCAACAGAAGAGGTTCGTGACGACAGCCGTCTAACTATCGTGGTAGGTGGAGCAGGATTCTCTGGCATTGAGTTCTTGGGAGAACTAGGAAATCGTATTCCTGAGCTAAGTGCAGAATATGATGTACCTAGAGAAAAAATCCGAGTAGTATGCGTAGAGGCAGCTCCAATGGTGCTTCCAGGCTTTGACCCAGCTCTTGTGGAGTATGCTGTGCGTCAATTAGAAGCAAAAGGAATTGAATTCTCTATTGGTACTCCTGTAGTCGAAGCAACTCCAGAAGGTGTTAAAATTAAAACTGGTGAAGAACAATTTGAATTTATCAAAGCTGGCACGGTTGTTTGGGCAGCTGGTGTTCGTGGAAACAGATTGATCGAGAGCTCAGGTATTGAAAACATGCGTGCCCGCGTTAAGGTAGAAAAGGATATGCGTGCTCCTGGTTATCCAGATGTGTTTATAGTGGGAGATTGTGCACTTCTTATTAACGAAGAGACAAATCGTCCATACCCACCTACAGCTCAAATTGCCATGCAACAAGCTGTAACGGTTGCTAAAAACATTGTAGCCTTAATAAACGGAAATAATACGGAAGAATTTGTACCAGCCTTAAAAGGTACCGTTTGTTCCTTAGGTGAGCATGATGCTATTGGTGATGTAATGGGTAAAAAAATCACTGGGAAAAAAGCAGCTATTATGAAAAAAATCATTGATAACCGCGCACTATATATGATTGGTGGTATCCCATTAGTACTGAAAAAAGGTAAATTCTAAAATATTTATACTAGCTCCCACTTTAAATAAGTGGGGGCTTTTTTTAAGGGGGGATCTCTAATGGGAAAAAAAGAGAGAGGAACTGTATGGTTAGGTGTAGCCGGGTTAGTAATCAATAATCTTGGTGAATGGCTTGTCGTAAAAAAGAGGTATGGTGGGTTGAAGGGAGTTTGGTCTTTACCAGCTGGTTTTGTGAATCCTAATGAAACTATTGATCAGGCTGCTCTGCGAGAGGTAAGGGAAGAAACAGGGGTCGATTGTATCGTTGATAGTATGATAGGTTTTCGGAGTGGCGTCATTAAAAATGAGATTAGTGACAACATGGCAATTTTTTTATTAAAACCTACGGAAGAACGGCCAGTACTGCAAGCTCAGCTTTCAGAGCTATATGAGGTGTCTTGGAAGCATCCACAAGATCTAGTAAAAGAGGAAGCGGCATCTGTTATGCTCTATGAAATAGCGAAGAGCTCATTAGACGGTGGATTTCCCACAATAGAAGGAATAAATCCAGGAGATGTTTTTGGATATACAGCATATAAATTGTTCATAAAATGAAAAAAATGACACAAAATAAACACAATTTTATTTTGTGTTTTTTTATTTACAGAAAAAGAAATACATGATATATTATCTGAAAATTATAAATAAACTAAAAAGGAGAATGTACAATGACAAACTTTCATAAAACGGTTAATCCAGCTCACTGTCCATATTGCAAAGGGCAAGGCTATTTTCAGTTAAGACTTGGAGGCTCAGAAACTTGTAACTGCTGCAAGGGATCTGGGAAAAATAAATAGGCAATTATGACAAATACGTGACAACCTCCATGTAGATTGAATAGTGTCCTTTGTTAGGGTACACTTTATCTAGAGATATTACGGAGGTTATTACGTATGGATTTTACAATTGCACAAATGATTTTATCAGTCCTTATATTTTTTGTTATGTTTTTCGGAATAGCATTTCTCATAAATATGCTCCTTCGTATGACTTGGTTTATGGCTTTTCTATATCCACTTATTGTTGTTTTCATTATCGATGAAGTAAGGTTTTTTGATTATTTTCTGAAACCAGGAACTGCATTCTCCGCTTTAGGTGATAAAATAGTAGCTTTACATATTGCCGATATAGTGATACTATCCGGCGGCTTATTAGGAGCAATCGTTGCAGGAGTCGTTATTAAACAGCTTAGAAAAAATGGATATCAAATGTTTTAAGAGTTTTATATTGTTATAGAAAACATAAAAACATCAACCTTGGACCATCAAAAGAACTGCCAAAAAGTCGATGCAAGTGACTTTTTGGCAGTTCTTTTATTAAAGAATCCAACTATAAATAATGATAGAGATTAGGATTCCTGTTAGTGCACCCATAAATACTTCCATTGGCTTATGGCCAAGTAAAGTCTTCAATTCTTTCATTTTTTCCTCATTCTTTTTGTGTGCCCATCCTTTTGTTTGATCTACGAATAATTGAAAATCTATTCGCAGCTGATTGATAATGATTGCCTGCTGGCCGGCTTGGAATCGAACGCCAGTAGCATCAAACATGACAATCACAGCAAAAATGGTCGCTACGGCAAATAAAGGAGAATCTAGTCCTGCTTCAAATGCGATGGCAGTGCACAAAGAAGTGACAGCAGCTGAGTGAGAACTAGGCATTCCCCCGGTAGAGGTAAACAGCTTCCAATCAATTTTTTTGGTTACTAAATAGTGAATGGGAATCTTTACGAATTGTGCAAAGAAGATAGAAAACAGAGCGGCCCATAATGGGGTGTTTTGGAGGATTGCCAAAGTAGACACCGCCTTTCGCTAAAACTTATTTACACTAGTATAACACATTCATACAATTCGAAAAATGAAGATTCATCCTATATAATAGATATTGTATGTATAAACTAGGGGGGACCAAAATGATAATTAGTACAAATGCTGTTTTGTTCAACGAAGTACAGTCAGAGACTTTAGTAGTGGGTATGCCTAAGCATCCTGAAAATACAGAGAAATGGGAGAGCCTGCTCAGTACCTTTGGTGAGCATTTATTGGACTGGGTAAAAAACGGTGATATTTCTACTGACTTAAAGAAGCTAGTAAAGGTTCCTTTGACAGGAAATGATGTTGTCAAACGTATTTTGTTTGTAGGGCTAGGGGAACGTAAGCAGTTAACACAGGACCGCCTTAGAGAAGTTTTTGGCTTAGTAGGTAAAGAACTTCTACATAGCAAGCCTGAAACCTTAGCGATATGGTTACCTTCCTTCACTTCTGATTCTATAAATGATGGAGATGTTGCATATTTAGCCGCTGAAGGTATTGGAATGGGATCTTTCGTCTATGAAGGATATAAAACATCCTCTAATACACCAGATTATTATTTAGCAGGCGTTGAGTTGCTTTCTGACGAAGATGGAGAAGAGCTTGTTTCTTTCTTTGAGGTTGGCAGTATCTATGCGGATGCAGTGAACGAAGCAAGAATTTTAGTAAATACCCCAGGGAATGTACTAACCTCTACACAATTAGGGGAGTATGCAAGAGAATTAGGTGAAACATACGGATTTGAAACAGAGATCCTTGGAAAAAAAGAAATAGAAGAGCTTGGTATGGGGGCACTCCTGGCGGTGAATCAAGGGTCAGTTGAAGAACCTAGACTAATTGCATTGAAATATCAAGCCACTGAAAATTGGGAAGATGCAATTGCTTTAGTCGGGAAAGGAATTACCTTTGACACTGGTGGTTATTCCATCAAAACGAAAACAGGTATCGTTGGTATGAAAGGCGATATGGGTGGAGCAGCTGCAGTTTTAGGAGCGATGCAAATTATTGGAGAGCTACGTCCGAATAAGAATGTCATTGCTGTCATTGCATCCACTGATAACATGATTTCAGGTAATGCCTTTAAGCCTGACGATGTTATTACGTCTATGAGTGGAAAAACTATTGAAATTCTAAACACTGATGCAGAAGGGCGCTTAGTGCTGGCTGATGCTGTAACATATGCGAAACAGCAAGGAGCTGATTATATCGTCGATGTTGCAACGCTTACAGGTGGCGTTATTACTGCCCTAGGCTTTGATAAAACAGGTGCACTTACGAATAATGAGGAATTCTGGGAAACCTTCATGGAGTCATCCCTAGAAACCGGTGAATTTGTTTGGAGACTACCATTAACGGAAAATGATAAAAAACGTATCCGTAAAAGTGATGTAGCAGATTTGAACAACTCTCCTGGTGGGGATGGTCATATGATTTTCGGTGGAGGCTTTGTTGGAGAATTTGTAGAGGATACTCCTTGGATTCATCTAGATATTGCTGGTACATCTGGTGCAAGTGCTCCCCATGATTTAGGTCCAAAAGGTGGAACGGGTGTCATGGTTCGTACGTTGGCAACCTTAGTTGAAAGAATGGCTAACGAAGAAGAACTGCAAACAGTAGAAGAATAGGTAAAAGCACAGGTACTGATTCCCCAATTGCATAAGTTATATGGAAGGGAGGAACAGTATGACTAGATTTTCAAGAGGTTATGGCGGTTATGGCGGTTATGGCCGTGGCTATTATGGTGGAGGTCCATTTGGTGGCGGCTTTGGTGGTCCGTTATTAGGTGGTTTTGTTGGAGGGTTATTAGGCTCTTCTATTGTTGGAGGATTTGGTGGACCTGGCTATAGACCTTATCCGTACGCGCCATATCCATATTACCGTAATTATTATCCAAGGGGATATTTCCCAGGCTATTACAGATAATCAAAAAAGCTTTTACAAACAATTTGTTTGTAAAAGCTTTTTATCATGCACCAATCCCCATTTGCTTGTCGGGGCAGAAATAGGCGTATACGCTTTTCTTAGTGCTTCGCGTGCTCTCGTTTTTTTTCAACTACTTCTGCTAAGTCGTCTCGTACAGTTAGTTTACTTACTTTTATACCAGAGTAATAAGCTGCTCTCCCCATCATATGGCCTCCTACAGGTCCAGTAATAAACAGGAAGAGGATACCTAAGAAGATGCGGGAGTTAAAGATTCCTTCATTTAACCAGAAGTGAAGAAATACTCCTATTAAAATACTCATAACCCCAAGCGTTGCGCTTTTTGAGGCAGCGTGAGCTCGGGAATACACATCTGGGAGACGTAAGAGACCTATCGCGGTAACTATTACGAAAATGGTTCCAAATGAAATAAATAGAATGACTAAACTATTAGCTATCACGGTCACGTCGTATGATTTCTCCCTTCTCAGTAAATTTGGAGAATGCAATTGTTCCGATAAAGGATAGCACTGCAAGAAGCAGGATAACTTCTAAGAAAAATACTGTGTCAAATATGATGGAGAATAATCCAATTAATGAAATTAACCCGACGCCAATGGCATCTAGAGCAATTACACGGTCAGGAGTAGATGGACCTTTTACTAGACGGTAAATAAAGCCGATAAGCGCTAGGCTTATTAAGACAACAATTGCCCAAAGAAAAGCATTCAAGATCTACTCACCTCCAGTATTGCTTTCTCGAAAGTATCTTTAATCGAAGTAATTGCCTCGTCAATATCCTCAAAATCAATCGTGTGGATATATAAGGTTTTATTATCATCAGAAATATCTAGTACGATTGTACCCGGAGTTAAGGTAATTAGACTAGAAAGAAGGGTGATTTCCCAGTCTTTTTCGAGAACAGTCGGCATTGCAAAGATAGCCGGACGGATTTGCATTTTTGGTTTGATAATTAACTTTAAAACTGAAATGTTGGAAAGTACTAATTCTTTTAAGAATAACAGTGTTAATTTGATGACTGCCCATACTCTGCCCATGTAAAAACGGCTAGAAAAGGATTTCCTCATCATAATCAACATAACTAATCCTAGTAAGTATCCTACAATAAAGGTAGTAAGCTTAAAGGAACCAGATAGAAACATCCAAGTTAGTGCAAGAAAAAAATTTAACAATATTTGAAATGCCATTATTTATCTCCTCCAAACACTGCATCTATATAAATAGATGGATCAATTAGAGAAGCAGTTGCATCTGTCATATACGGTACTAATAATTCAGCGCCTAGGCCGTAAACTACTGTAATGGATACAAGCAGTAATGCTGGAACCATCAATTTGTTATACTCTTTCGATGGTATTGACGCCTCTTTTTCCGCTCCCCAAAAAGCATAAATAAAGATTCGAATAACAGATAGCAACACAACAAGGCTTGAAGCAAGAATGAAGATACCTTGCCAAAGCAGTTCTGCTTCAAAACCACCTTGAACAATCAGAAGTTTACCAATGAATCCACTTAGTGGTGGTATTCCTGCTAATCCCAAGGCTGCAATTAAGAAGGTCCAAGCAAGCATCGGGTATCGCTTCATCAAACCACCCATTTTTCTAAGGTCGCTAGTACCAGTGATTTTTATGATAATACCTATTAACAGGAACAAAGCGCCTTTAATAAGTATATCGTGGATTAAGTAGAAAACAGAGCCCATCATCCCATTTTCATTCATTAGGGAAGCCCCAAACAGAATCACGCCAACTGCAATGACAATATTGTAGATAATGATTTGCTTCACATCAAAGTAAGCAAGTGCTCCGATACATCCAGCAATAATGGTGATGATGGAAATGATCATCAGCAGCTCATGTGTAAAACCGATATCTGTAGTGAAAAACAATGTGTAGGTTCTCATAATCGCATATACTCCTACCTTTGTCAGGAGTGCACCAAATAGGGCCAGGACAGGCACCGGTGGAGCAGCATAAGAACCAGGCAACCAGAAGAAAAGTGGGAAAATACCACCTTTTATGCCGAAAACAATTAAGAATAGCACTGCGATTACAGTAATAATACCTGTTTCACCGATTTCTGTAATTTTCACAGATATATCTGCCATATTTAATGTTCCAACTACAGAGTATAAGTAACCAACTGTAATAACAAATAAGGAGGAAGAGATAATATTCACTACTATGTATTTGATAGACTCTCTTAGCTGTATTTTTTCTCCACCGAGAACAATCAGAACATAGGACGAAATCAACAGCACTTCAAAGAATACAAATAAGTTGAAAATATCTCCCGTTGTAAATGCCCCATTTATCCCTGTAAGCATAAATAGGATAGTTGGATAATAATAAGAGGTTTCTCTTTTTTCATCAAGTGACACTATGCTGTACCATACTACAAATAAAGCAATTACCAAAGAGGATATCACTAACAGTACAGAAAACATATCAGAAACCATAGAGATTCCAAAGGGTGGTGCCCAGCTTCCAAGCGTTAACGTTTGGACACCGTCTGTTTTTACTTTACCTAATAGCAGGATAGCCGAACCTAATGCAGCTAAAAGGCCAATAATAGAAACCACTCGCTGTGCTATTAGCCTTTTTGGGAAAAATATAAGAATAGCAGCGAATAGGAAAGGGATGAGGACGGGAAATAATAATAGGTTACTCATTGTCGTCAGTTCCTTTCATTAGCTCCATATTGTCAGTTCCAATCTCTTTATATGCACGGTAAGCGAGCACTAAGGAGAATGCAGTGACACCGAAGCTGATTACAATAGCTGTAAGAATTAAAGCTTGTGGGAGCGGGTCGGCATAATCAGTGACTCCATCTGCTAATACTGGAGCAGACTCTCCAGAAAGACCTCCCATAGTAAGCAATAATAGATGGGTTCCATGACTCAAAAGACCAGTTCCGATAATAATTCTGAGCAGGCTTCGAGACAGGATGAGATATACTGCAGCCATAAATAGAAAGCCGATTAAAATGGACATTAATATCTCCATTATTCATCTCCTCCTATCATTTGAATAATTGTCATTGTTACTCCCACAACAACTAGGTATACACCAGTATCAAAAAACATAGCCGTATGAATCGAGGTTTTACCTAGTAAGGGAATATCGAAATAGTCATATGCATGGGTGAAGAAGGGAACATCAAAGAATATGGAACCAGCTGCTGTGACAATCGAAATTAATAGCCCTATTGCTGTCAAAATAGTGTAGTTTATAGGAATCATCTCTTGCACTGTTTTTAAATCGAAGGCTAGAAGAAGTAAAACGATTGCACTAGACATTAGCAATCCACCTACAAATCCTCCTCCTGGAGTATAATGACCTGCAAAAAAGATATGGATAGAAAAGAGAAATATTAGAAAGAACACTACCTTGGTTGTAGTTTGGATAATTAAATCATTTGTTTTCAACTTTTCTATCTCCTTTCTTTCTTGCCAATCGAAGTGTGATCATGCTAATGATTCCAAGAGAGGCAATAGATAATACCGTAATTTCAAATAATGTATCAAATCCTCGGTAGTCCACTAAAATAACATTGACTATATTTCCTCCACCAGCTTCAGAATAAACAGTTTCCTCATAGTAGCTAGAGATGGACTCCATGAGCTTTTGAGAATGAGCTGATATGGCAATAATAGTTACCAAAACACCTACACATAAGGAAATAATGAAGTTTACAAGCTTAAACTTACGATCAACTTTTGGTTTTTCGTATTTATTAAGCTTAGGCAGGTGATAATACGCAGCTAAAAATAATGCTACGGAAACAGTTTCAATAACTAGTTGTGTTAATGCCAGGTCAGGTGCTTTAAATAACACGAAAAACAAGGCTACTGTGTATCCAACTGCACCAAGAGCGATAATGGCTGTTAGTCTGGAGTTGGTTACTAAAATAGTTATTGTTCCGATTATGATTAATAAAGAAATCGTGACCTCAAATAATCCAATAGGAGCTAAATTACTTAGGTCTAGGCGATACGCATCCTTTAACCATATAGTACTTCCTAACAGGATGATAATTCCTGCATACATATAGATTAAATAGGAGCGCAAGGAACCAGTCATATAAAGAGAGGATAGACGGTTTGCTCCATTTTCTGAAGCCATTGTCATCCAATTGTAAAGTCCATTCAAAGAAATCTTAGCTGGCATCTTTTCATATGCAACAGACCATTTTGGTAGTGTTTTATATAAAAGGAAGCCTATTAGGAAAACGCCTAGCGTCATATAAAGTGCAGGCGAATCAAAACCATGCCATGCTTTAATCTTAAAGCCTATGTCGGCAGGAGCTTGATAGAAAGCTGGTTGAATTGCCGCAACGGCTGGCTTAATAAAGAAGCTACTTACTACATTAGGAATAAAGAAAATGACTACTACAAGAACTGCTAAAATAGCAGGAGAAATTAGCATTCCAAATGGTGCTTCATGTGGTTTTTTAGGTAATTCCTTTGGCTTATAAGACCCACTGAATGTATGGAAAATAAAATATAGACAGTATACAAAGGTGAACACACTAGCAATCCAAGCAACGATTGGGATAAATATCCACCAGGTATCCATTGCATATAGGTCAAAGTACTGAAGCGAAAGAGCAGCCTCAAAAAACATTTCCTTACTTAAAAAACCGTTAAACGGGGGTACGCCGGCCATAGAGAGACCACCAATAAGGGCTATTGTAAAGCTGACAGGCATTAAGCTCATCAAACCGCCTAGTTTTCGAATGTCTCTTGTACCAGTCTCATGATCAACAATTCCCGCAATCATGAACAGGCTACCTTTAAATGTTGCATGATTCATTAGATGGAAAACTGCTGCAAAGGTTGCGAAGGTGAAGGTTGTCACCAAGTCACCTGTTACATGATAGGCAACCCCTCCGATTCCAAGTAAGGACATAATTAGACCGAGCTGACTGACTGTTGAAAAAGCTAAAATTGCCTTTAAATCTGTTTGTTTCACAGCAAAGAAGGAACCCCAAAATAAAGTAAGAATACCAACGCCGGTCACAAGCCAGATCCATACTTCTGATAAGGCGAAAATAGGAGTCAAACGAGCAACCAAGTACAATCCAGCCTTAACCATTGTTGCGGAATGTAGATAAGCACTAACAGGAGTAGGTGCTTCCATTGCATCTGGTAGCCAAATATAGAAGGGGAATTGAGCAGATTTTGTAAATGCCCCTAAAAGCACTAATACAAGCGCCCAAACAAAAAATTCATGATTCGCAAGTTCGGCTGCTTGACTGATTAATTCTCTGATTGAGAATGAGTCACCAATTATTCCTAGGATTAAGAAGCCGCCAAGCATCATTAATCCACCAAACACGGTAATCATCATAGATTTCAAAGCACCAAGTCGAGATTTATCGCGAGTGTACCAAAAACCAATGAGTAAGAAGGAGGAAATAGAGGTTAATTCCCAAAAAAAGTATAGGCTAATTAAATGATCAGATTGAACAACACCAAGCATTGCAGACATGAACATTAATAAATACACATAAAAATTTCCGATGTTTTCTTTTTTCTTATCTAGGTAGTAGATAGAGTAAAAAACAACTAAGGCTCCGATCCCAGTTATTAATAGGGAGAATAATAAGCTTAAGCCGTCTATGTATGCAACAAGGGAAATATTTAAGGATGGAACCCATGAAAGCTCGTCTATGTAATAATTACCATCGGCTATCGAAGGGATATATGTTCCATAAAAAATTACTAATACAAGAGGCACGAGCAATACAAACCATCCGGTGTGGATTCCAATTTTTTTGTAAAGGATAGGCACCAGTAATGCTGCAATAAGTGGTAACAGTATTGCAAAAACAAAGGACATAAGAATCCTCCTTTCAAAAAAATAGTTTTAATGTCACTTTCTTATATAAAAGTATAACGTAATTAACACATGTTTGCATGACGAAAACCATGTTAATTTAACCCACCCTATTGTTTTCTCTTGCTTTATATATAGGAAGAAAGGCTAAAATACTGAAAAATAAAAATATTTTATAGGCCGATAAAAAAATAATTTTTTTCCTGATTTCGGATACATTTGGAATTAATTTTACCCACTGACCCTTTAAAAAGATTTGATTATATCAATAGGATGTACACAAGTGGATTTCTTATGCTTATTGGCTATTTTAAAGCCCAACTTAAAATGGAATGGGTATTTTAAATCTTGCAGATTTTTCAAACTATCGATATGATACATAGGATATTATTAGAATTTAAGAGGAACTTTCATGAAGAATCCATACGTTTTTGGCTTTTTGCCCTTATTTACTATCATTCTTTTTAGTTTTAGCTATGCTACTTACTCAATGTTTCAGCTTATAAGTTTATTTGAGGTAATTGGTGTTTATGAAGGGATGAGGGAATTCTTATCCGATATGGAGATTAAGCTTTTTGTCTTGATTATCCTTATCTTAGTTTATTTTATGCTTTTTTCTGCATTGAAGTTGATTGCCGAGACTATCCACGAGCTGGGCATGCTATTTTTCTCTAAGGATTTAGAAGGGAAGACACTGGTGCAAGCAAGGGGAGGCTATCTTATCTTCTTTGGAGGGGGAGTTCTTTCGGTTATAGGAATTCAGTATATAGAGCTGCTGTTGTTTGTCTTTCTAGCGACCGCCTTTGTTTATTTCATATACGTGGTTTATAAGCTTAGTCCTTCTTTGAGTATGGGTGGAATCATTGGACTTGTGATGTTTGAGATTATTACCTGGAGTTTTCTTCTTGCATTAGTGTTGTATGCTGCGATTAAGCTTTATAACGGGATAATAGCAAGTTTGCCTTTTGTGTAGAGACCTGGGACAAATCGAAAAGAAGCACTTATAATTCTGAAAGATGATAAGAATTATAAGTGCTATTTTGTTTTGGTAGAACCAGGGGTTCTCCGCTACGTCGAACGCTTGGAGTGGAGGCCAACAGGATGTTGGTCAGGAAAACGTTGTCACACGATGTGACGTTCTTAGTTTTCCCTCCTTCAACTAAACCATCGCCGAACGCTAACGCGTGCCGTTGCGATGGGCTAGGTTCGCCTCTGCCCAAACCAATTAGCGTTTCCCCAAATACATAATTACTGAGCGAGTCTTTAGCTAGTCTTGCATGATTAGATTGAAGATGTGGTGCGGGATTTTTTTATTTTCTATCCTTTTCATGTTTTGTGGTTGATCATGGCCCACCCACACTGCGGATGTATATTGATTGGTTAAACCTGCAACCCAGAAATCACGAAAATCGTTTGTTGTGCCTGTTTTTGCTCCAACGTAAGGAGTATGGACTGTAATTCCTCTTCCCGTGCCTTCCTTTACAACTAAAGCTAATAGCTCTCTCATCGTTTGAACGGTTTTAAAAGACCATACCTCTTTTTTGTCGTTGTTCCACTCATATAGCGTATTTCCTTCTTTGTCTTTCACCTGACGAATAGCATATGTAGGTGTATAGATACCATCTATAAAGCTAGAATAAGCGTCAGCCATTTCTAAAACGGTCACTCCTCTGGTAAGCCCTCCGAGAGCAGCAGAAAGAGTAAAATCTTGCTCTGTCACATGTTGAAATTGAAAAGAATCCAATTTGCTAAATGCCTCGTTAACCCCAACTTTCTCTAACAATCTTACAGCCGGCGTATTATGACTTAGCTTAAACGCATCACGAATAGTGACTTGACCATACCATCTGCTTCCATAATTTTGGGGACAGTAGCTGCCGATACATAGCTTGCCTCCATCTACTAAGTTATTAGGAGTATAGGTAGTGGTTTCAAACAACGGTCCATACACTAATAGTGGCTTGAGAGAGGAGCCTGGCTGTCTAACGGCTTGGTAAGCCCGATGAAAGTCGAATTTTTTATATTTATATCCACCGTAGACGCTTACAATCTCTCTCGTATTATTATCTATTACCACAGAAGCAGCCTGGATACCGGTGTTTGATTTGGCTAACAGCTGGTTTATAGCAGCTTCATCCTTTTCTTGCTTAGAGGGATCTAACGCTGTGTAAATGGTAATACCTTGTGAAAGGACTTCGTTTATCTTCGATTGAAGTTCATTCTGTAGCAAAATGAGAGCGTTTTGATCTGTTTCTTGTTGCATTCTTTCCACATATCCTTCTTGGGAAGCTATCAACTGCTTCAGTTCCTCATATACATAGGTGCTATATGAGGGATAAGATTGCTTTTTTTGTTTTATTTGTAAGGTAATATCCTCTTTTTTTATTTTTTCCCCATGAGCTTTTGTGATAACTTCATTTCTAACTAGAACGTCTATTAGTCGTTCTTGTCTTTTTTTTGTATCCTTAAAGTGTTCTAATGGATTGTATAGGGCGGGATTGTTAGGTATCGCGCAAATAAAAGCTATCTCTGCCTCATTAAGCTCTGCTAATGGTCTATTGAAATAGAAAGTGGCAGCTGCTCCAATTCCATACACTTGATTTCCGAAATACATTTCATTTAAATAGTTTGTCAGAATCTCGTCTTTTGAATATTCCTTTTCCATTTCATAAGCGTAAAATAGTTCCGTTAATTTCCGCTCATACGTTTTCTCAGTAGATAGGTAACGTAGTCGAACAAGCTGCTGCGTAATCGTACTGGCCCCTTGTTCTTTTTCGTGGGCTGTGGCATTTGCTACTAGTGCCCGAACAATTGCACTGAAATTAAAACCTATATGGTTGTAGAATTTTTCATCTTCACTCTGTATAAAGATTTCGTTTACGAACGGGGGGATTTCCTCTAAGTTCAAGGGTTGACGCCATTCTACGTAGTCCTCTGAAAATATCTGCTCGTGGCGATCTACCAATATAACTGGAGAGGAGAACGAGGGGGAGGATAGCTGGATGGAATCCTGAATTGTTTCTTTAAATGCCTCTGCTTCTAAAAGTTCAGTTTGTATAAAGGAATATAATAGCCAAATAACCGGAAATAATATGAAAATGAGTAAAAATCCCATTGATTGACGCATTGTTTGCACATCCCATTCTACTTTCTCCATAAAAGAATAGCACACTTTCAACTGGGAAAGTGTGCTAATTTTTTAGAGCTTCGTGAAGCTCTTCTTCATGTAATACATCTTCAAAATCTTTCAATGGCTTTTTGTTGGCAAAATAAATGACAAAGAATGCTATCAAGAACAGTGCTCCAGTAATATAAAATACAGAGGAAATACCTATGAACCCACTGATGAAACCGCCAAACATGGGACCAATTATGTTTCCTAAAAATCGGAAGCTGGTATTGTAGCCCATCAATTCTCCTTGTACTTCAATCGGTGCCTCTCTTCTGATAAGGGCGGTCGTAGTTGGTATTAGGCCACCTGATGCAATCCCAAATAGGAAGCGAAGAATGATTAGCTGCCAAAGTTCAGTTACAAGGGCCTGTGGAACAATAAATAGGAAGGCCATGAGCAAGAGAACACCTAGTATTTTTTCATATCCGATACTATCTCCAAGTTTTCCCCAAGTTCTAGAAAACAAGATACTGCCCACTCCAGTTGCACTAAACGTTATTCCAGCAAGAAGTGCGACATCCTGCGTGTTTGTTAGATGCGAAACATATAAGGAGAGGAGCGGTTGAATACTGAATAAGCCAATTTGTATAAGTGAGCTGATCATTAATACATTCAGTATTAAGCGGTGATGGAATATACCGGATACGACCACTTTTCTAGAATATTCATGGTCTCCTTCTTTTTTCACCTTACGTACCTCGTGAATCCCTACAAGGACCATTAGTGCTGCAATCGAAACAGATATAGAGGTAATGATGAAGGTGTATTGGAAGCCGAAAGTATCCGCCATGAATCCGCCTATTATTGGACCAAATAGAGTACCTGCTACGCTTCCCATTTGCAGTGTGCCCATCGTTCTGCCGGCAACTTCCTTAGGAGTCTGCGAGCTTATAAAAGCAAGGGAAGTCGGAATAAAACCGGTAACTACACCCATAAAAAGGCGAAGCACAAAGAAAGCTTCTACAGAGTTGACAAAACCCATTAAAAAAACACTTATCGCAATACCGAACCCATTCATCACAAGGATTGGTTTATATCCATATCGATCTGCAATTCTTCCCCAGATTGGTGACATGATTAGAGCGGAAACAAAGGTAGCTCCAAATACTAATCCGGACCATTTTTGAACATAGGCATCTGTAAAATCCCCCATTGTATTTATGTAGAGGGATAAAAAAGGCATAATCATTGTCATCGTACTGGAAACAAAAAAGATGGAAATCCACATAATAATAAAATTACGTTTCTGTACGCTCATAAAAATCCCTTCTTTCTGTAGCGTACTTCACCCGAAATTATTTTTATTATAGAACATTTCGTGACGCTAAGGAAGTGAGTGAAAACTTTTTCACTGAAATATGACATCAAAATATGGTAAACTAGCTTGGGGTGATAATTCGTGAGAAAACTAATAATTATTGGTTTATTTTCCGTGCTAGCTTTAAGTGCATGTGGTTCTACCGCTGAAAATGAAGAGCAGGGTAATACCGATACACAAACAAATGGACAAGCTGAAACAGAAACACCAACTGAAAATGCTGCAACTGGTAATACAGATACCCAAGAAGCAGGAGAGATAATCATGTATCCGCAACTTTCCGAGGAAATCGCTGCTGACGAAGCTTTGGTCGTTATGCATACAACAATGGGCGATATTAAGATTAAGCTCTTCCCAGAGCTTGCGCCTAAGACAGTGGAAAACTTCTTAACTCATGCGGAAGAGGGTTACTACGACGGTATTATATTCCACCGAGTTATTGAGGATTTCATGATCCAAGGTGGAGACCCAACTGGTACTGGTATGGGTGGAGAAAGTATCTATGGGGAAGATTTTGAGGATGAGTTTTCTATGCAGCTATTTAACCTGCGTGGTGCCCTTTCTATGGCGAACGCTGGACCAAATACAAATGGCAGTCAATTCTTCATTGTACAAGCTAAACAATCAGCAATGACAGAAGAACAACTGATAAAAGGTAACTGGCCTGAGGAAATTGCTAAGGCATATGGGGAAATGGGTGGAACGCCTCATTTAGACCAAAAACATACTGTATTTGGACAAGTTATTGAAGGAATGGATGTAGTGGATGAGATAGCAGCTGTAGAGAAGGACGCTAACGATAAGCCAAAAGTAGAAGTATCCATCAAATCAATTGAGATTATTCAAAAATAAAAGGAAGTGTCACACGTGTTTTCTTTTCTACAATTAGGGTTCCTATACTTGTATTTCCCAGAAGACAAGACAGAGTATATACCAGTAGTATTGGAATTTCTAATTTTATTGCTCGTATGTATACTTGTGTTTAGATGGCTTATAAAAAAATCTAGAAAAGATGCTCTGAAAGCAAAAGAAATTGAAGATAGAGTATTGAAAGAAAGAAGAGAACAGCAGAACAAAGAACAGCTCCCTCCACAATAGGGGGCTGTTTTTTCGTTTCATAGAATATTATATCGCTAGAGTTAGCATCCCACGAACTAAGAAGTGTAGCTCTTATAGTTTTAAAGCCTTTATTCTTCTTCCATGTCTAATTGTTTGTAATAGTTATCTACAATCGGATAAATATCTGGATTTGAATCGTAATAGGTATTGTCAATGTGATTTAGAGTAAACTTAAATTCCTTTTCGGCATCCAAAAGAGTAATACCGTATCTCCAGCCTTCACGTTCTTCTTGATTTTCTTGTGGAGTAAATTCAATTGCTTTGATAAGAGATAGAAATTCACCAATATCTTCTTGCTTAGTTATCGTTTTAGAAGCACCGTTTGAACCATCTACAATGATAACTTCATTTACATTTTCAATTTTTGCGTTTTTATAAAATTCTTCTAATGAGTGCGTTTTTTCATTAGTACAGGCAGAAAGTAATAATAGGCTTACCAATAATATCAGGAAAAAAGTTTTTTTCATATAACCACCTCCATGTTTATACTTCTATTAAGTAGACGCAGAAAATATAAAATAGAAACATTTTTGTAAAAAGGTGTTGTTGGGGAAAATATTTTAGAAAACAGCCAATAAAAAAGAAGCACTTTTGATTCTATAAAAGGATAAGAATCAAAAGTACTTTCTAATTTAGGGTCTCAGGTTCTCCGTTGCGTCGGACGCTATCTGTGGGTCAACAGGAAATCAATTCAATGCTTTCTTGAATCGTTCTATTCCATCTTTCACTGTTTCTAATGGACAAGCAATATTCATGCGTAGGAAACCGTCTCCGCCTTCGCCATATTTTGTGCCAGGCTCTAATGCAAGCTTGCCTACTGTTAGTAGTCGCTGCATCATTTCCTTTTCTTCCAGTCCGGTTTCTCGGTAGTCGATCCAAAGAAGATAAGTGCCTTGTGGCTTGGATACTTTAATGCCTTCCAGCTTTGTCAACTCTTCTATGGCATAATCTATATTACCTTCTAACGTCTTCAGTAGTTCTTCTAGCCAAGGAGTACCTTGCTCGTATGCTGCTTGCATAGCAGTTAGAGAAAACACGTTTAAGCCCATGTCTCCACGGCGTACCGCTTTGTTCTGTAAAACTAGTCGTTTTTCATTACATGGGACGACTGTAGCAGCAGCTTGGATACCGGCCATATTAAAGGTCTTCGTAGGTGCAAAGAAGGTTATAACGTTTTCTTTCTTCCCAGCAACTGAAAGCATAGGAACATGCTTATTTGGTTTATAAACAAGATCAGAATGTATCTCATCTGATAAAACAAGTACATGATGTCGCTCGCATAATAAGGCCATCTTTGCTAAATCTTCCTTACTCCATACCTTGCCACCTGGGTTATGAGGATTACATAGAATAAAGGCCTTTACGTCATGCAAACAAGTCTCAAAGCTATCCCAATCTATTGCTAGTGTGTCTCCTTCTTCTTTTAGCAAGCATGTGACAACTTCTCTTTCTAAGCTCGTAGGTATGCTTTTAAAAGGGGGATAAATAGGAGAGTGAACTAAAATTTTATCCCCAGGCTCTGTAAATGCCTCTATGGTCTCTGCCATAGCAGGGATAACCCCATTTCTTAGTAAAATCCAATCGTTATTTATCTCTAGCTGATGCTTGCTAGATACCCAGTTTGTAAGTGCCGTTCTTACTTCCTCAGGAGTAGTAGAATATCCAAATACCGGGTGTTCCAATCTCTTATGTAAGGCTTTTTGAATAACAGGAGCTAAGGCAAAATCCATATCTGCTACCCACATTGGGAGCACATCCGAACCATCCTCTATAGAATAAACCTGCTCAAGCATGTCCCATTTTGCTGAATATGTATTTCTCCTTTGATAGATTGTAGAAAAGTCTGACAAATCAAATACCCCTTTCATTTTGCGTGTATTATGTTATTATAACCCTAACTAATAAAACTAGTAAGGTGAAAAACTACATGGATAGTATAGAAATGAATAGAAAAGCGGTATGGACCCTACAAGCCTGGGATCCTTTTAATATAGGAGCAGACGGATATGATGCAGAAATAGCTGATGTAGTGGCCTATCTACAGACTATTGACCACCCCTCTGACCTTGCTAAAAAAATTCAGGAAATCTACGAGCACTCATTTGAACGGTGGATACCATTAGAAAAATGTATGGAAATTTCTTATAAATTAATTGCTTTAAAGTACGAAATGAAATGCATCATTTAAGAAACGGCACTGATCGGAAGAATATTCTTTCCGGTCAGTTTTTTTGGGCAACCAAAAGGCACAAATCCTTACGAAGGCTTGTTCCTAGTTTGATTTAAGTATGAATGCCCCAAAAAAATTAGAGAACTAAAAAAAGAGCTCCCAAAGGGTAGCTCTTTTTTATAAGAAAATAAGCGCCTGCGCATTTCTTTTATTCTATGTGTTTTGTCTATTGAACTCCAATTGAAAGAGTCTCCCTGTCGACTGGAAGGGCATAGATTGTGGCCTGCGCTTTTCTTTATGCTTCTTGAATTCCGTCTAATAAGTTGGAAGCTGGCACTTCTAACGCATTAGAAAGCTTGAGGATTGTTTGTACAGATGGGATTTCACGTCCTGTTTCATATGCCTCTAGCTTACCAACACCAATTCTAGTTTTTAAAGAAAGTGTTTCAAGCGAGATTTTTCTCTCTTCTCTTAATTGCTTAAGCTGTTCATGTAATTCTTGTTTCATGATTCCATCCACCCCTTTTCATATAAAAATCCTTACTTCTAGTATAGCACAGGTATGTTAAGAAATTTATATTTAAGTGTTGACAGATCTAGAACAAATTTTTTCCCGCTCCTGCTTCAAGATGGCAAAAGAAATAAGACAGCTAAGTGGGAGATAGCCCGATTGGTTTAACTAATGATAGGTGGGGGAGGAAAGACCCCCACCTATCAAAGTATCACCTTATAGTAAGACGTTTAACAAGCCTTGTATAAAGACAAGGAGGATAGCTAACGGAGCCGCATATCTTACAATGATATGCCATATATTCATCACTCGATTAGTGACGTTAAGCTCTTCCAATAGTTCTTTTTTGGAGAACTTGTAGCCTGCAAAGATGGAGATAAATAACGCGCCTAATGGCAGACCGATACTACTTGTTAGGAAGTCAGCAAAATCAAATAGTATCATATCTAGTATTTTAATATCCGATAATACACCGAATGATAGTGCACTAGGAATGCCTACTAGGAAAATCAAAAAGCCAAAAAGCCAAGCAGCCTTTTTACGTCGTTCGTATTTTGACTTGATTCCAATAGATACTACAATTTCTAACATACTGATAGAGGATGTTAGCGTAGCAAACAATAATAAGACAAAGAATATTATTAAGAAAAATTCTCCAAAGATAATTTGTTCAAATACAGCCGGAATGATGATGAATACTAACCCAGGACCAGCATCAGGAGAAAAGCCTAAAGCAAATACTGCTGGGAAAATAACCAGGCCAGCCATGATAGAGATGACGATATTTAACACAGAAACACTAACAGCCGAGCTGCCTAAATTGGTTTCTTTTGGCATGTATGAAGCGTAGGTAATCATTCCAGATACCCCTACACTTAAAGAGAAAAATGCTTGTCCGAGAGCAAGTAAGGCAGTTTCCCAGGTGAAATAAGACCAGTCAGGAACAAATAGAAACTTTACCCCTTCCCATGCCCCTGGAAGTGTTAATGAACGAATTGCTAACACAATGAAAAAGATGAAAAGCATCGGCATCATCCATTTGCTTGCCTTTTCAATGCCTCCTTTAATTCCTCCTGAAACGATAAGGACTGTTAGGAGAATAAAAGCTCCCTGTCCTATTAAGACCTCCCAGGGATTAGAAATGACAGAATTAAAAAGATTCTCATAGAAGGATTCACCCGAGTGGTTTAAGCTTAGAGTAATAGAACGAGCCAGGTAGGAAAGGATCCAACCACCAACTACACTATAAAACGATAGAATAATAAATGAGAATATAAAGCCAGACCATCCAATTAAAAACCAAGGCTGGTTTGGCGCTAATCGTTTAAATCCAGTAACAGCGTCAGATTGTCCTTTTCTCCCGATAAGAAACTCAGCCAATAATATAGGCAGACCTATTAGTAAAGTACAGAGGATAAATAAAGCAACAAAGACGCTCCCGCCATTTGTGCCTGCCATATAGGGGAATTTCCATATTGCCCCCAGTCCGATGGCACTCCCTGCAGCTGCAAGAATAAATCCAATTTTCGAACCAAAATGATCTCTTTTTTCCATAAAAATTTGTCCTCCTTATTAAGGATTTCTTTATTGTACAAAGGAGTTTTCAAAAAGTATAGGGGGAAATGTAACAAATGCTAATAAACTTTCGTACCACTTATAACCAACAGAGAGAGCGAGGGGGAAGTATGGAAGAATCTGATTTAATTGCTAGGGCTCAAGCTGGGGATAAAGAGGCCTACTCAGACCTTATCCGAATGCATCAGCGAACTGTAGAGAAGTTTGCGTTCCAATGCGGCGTACAAATACAAGACATTCCTGATGTGAAGCAAGAAGTTTTTATAAAGCTATACAGATTTCTTCATCAGTTTCAAAAGGATCGATTTACAACATGGCTATATAAAATAATTCTCAATACAACAAGAGATTATTATCGGAAGGAAAGGAAGGAAGCGGAAAAGGAAAAGAAAGTACAAACTTTTGGAAACAATCAATTCGTTAAGTCGCCAGAAGCTAAGGTATTAGTTTTTGAAGAGGATCGTGCCTTGCATCAATCGATACAACAATTAGATGAAAATTACCGTTTTCCGATTATCCTTTTTTATTTTCATGACCTTACTTACGAGCAAATAGCAGAAGTACTAAGTATATCTATTTCCACTGTAAAGGTGAGAATGCTGAGAGCTAAAGGTCAACTAAAAATACTACTGGTTCAAGATAGGGGGGCTGAAAATGGACAATAAAGAACTTGAAGATCGATTTGAATTTTTAAAGAAGAGTTATGATCGCATTCCCTCTGAAGATCATTCGGAGGATGTAATGAAGAGAATAGCTGAACAAGACCAGGAGCAACAGCAAAAGGGCCAGAGCACCAGAAAGACGAAATGGCAAAAGCTCGGCGTTTGGGCTGTGGGTGTAGCTAGTATTGTTATTTTCGGGTTCATAGGAGCAAGTTTTCTGCTGACAGAGGATAAAAGTGAAGCAAACCTAGAGCAGAGTGAATTGACAAAAGAAGAGATTTCTGAACAAATACTAATAATTTATGAAAGGGAACGTGAAAGCTTTCGAAAAAAATTAGATCTACCTGAAGAAGAATTTTCAGCTATTCCATTTGTACAAAATGCCGACATGTTCATTGAAAATAATTCTAAAATCCAACAGCTTTCTGGCCAAGAGGATCCTGAAGAATTTATTAAGAACTTGATTATAGATTACTTCTTTGTGCTCCCAATGGACTTGATAAATGAATTAGTGGACAAAAATCAGGTGATGCCCGAAATAGAAGCATATGAATTCTTGGAGAAATATCATCGAGCTATTAATAATTATCAGCAATACGGAAACTATGGACTGGAGAAGTACCAGGAAGAGCTTGAAAAGCTGAAGGTAAATGAAAAGTATCATTTATACAACTTAGAGGCCCAGAGAGAGAACCTACCAGTAGAGCTACAAAATATTTTGAGGATTATTGAATCGCAGGGGTTACATTTAGTCGCCACTAACGAAGAAAAAAGATTAGAGGTGAGATTTAACAGGGATAACGTATTTACTCCACATATTGAAAAGTTGCTCTCCCCACTAGCTAATTCTTATATGATGTGGATGAAGGGCTATCCAATTAATGAAGATCCTATGGAATATACATTTGAAGATACGATGGAGCCATTAATCCACCTAGAGAGCATCATGGCTGTGAAGGATCAATATGATCACTATAGCGCTGATGTAATAGGAGATAGAGAGCTAACTTATAGAAGGATATTATATGAATTAATAAAAGGAGAACAGGTTCTAAACTCAAATGGAACTGTGGATGAAAAATATCAAGATATTTGGGTAACAGCATTAAACGAATACCCTGATTCCCTTGCTGCGTTTATCATCAAGCCAATCGTAGAGGAATTTATGGCAAGCGGGTGGACAGAATCTTCCTCGTGGGAAGCCTTCTCAAGAGATGATATCACAGCGAACTTGAAAAAGTTTATGGTTGGCGAGCTTACTAGGGAAGATGATCAGGCTACCTTGATAGATGACGATTTTGTTCAAAAGATTCATGGGCTATATAAAATATACGCCGATTCCAAGGATCCAGCTTTATTGAAGGAAGCAACTCCAGAAGAGATAGTTGGGTTGTACTATTACTCCATCCAATTAAAGGATTATGACACTGTATACTCTCTCTATCTGAAGGACGGTGCTATACAAATCCCGAAAGATGAGTATATGGAAGGAAACCATGTACAGATAGAGGATATACGAAAAGAATTTTCTTCCTTTCTTTCTAGGCCGGTGAATGAGGATAAAACGGTTGTAATGTTGACTCTCCAAAAAGGAGGGAATATGTATAAAGAAGAGGAATCCATTGGCTTTCAATTAAACAAAACAGAAAATGGCTGGAGACCCCGGTTTATGCCAACACAGTGAATTTTGCCCGTCCACTTTCTATTATGCTATAATTTAACATGACCAATACGTATATAAGAAAGTAGGAAAGGCAACATGACAAACACATACAAGGTAGGAGATGTTGTAACTGGTAAGGTAACAGGGATTCAACCATATGGAGCTTTCGTTAGTCTAGATGAAGAGACCCAAGGCTTAGTGCATATTTCAGAAATCACGTATGGCTATGTAAAAGAAGTCGGGGATTTTTTGATGGTGGGGCAGCAGGTAGAAGTGAAGGTTTTAGAGGTTGATGAAGAAGCAGGAAAAATTAGCCTTTCCATCAGAGAACTGCAAGAAAAACCACCAGTAAAAAAAGAAGAGAAGCCTCGAAAATCCTTACAAGCACGTATTGATGAAAATGATGAGGAAGGCTTTAACACATTAAAAGAAAAACTGGCAGACTGGATTAAACAGTCAATCAGGTAAGAAACAATAAGGTTTAGGAGGAGAAGCGACTGGAAAAATCGCTTCTCTTTTTTTGTATCTAATAAATATTGGTAACTTTTAGGTGGGTGGATATGTCTAATGGTAAAAGGGGGCGTGGACATGAGGAAGTGGATTCTCTTCATCACAATTACTTTATTCTTTCTTTCTGCTTGCAATAGTGAAAATCCATACAGGCATTATAAAGACAATGAAATGATAGGAAATGTCCTTGAGATACAGGACGAAAAGACAATTCTCATTGACATTTCTGAATGGGAGAAGCGTGGTTGGATGTCCAGCTACAATACAGACGAAGGCATCTTTTATACAGCTAAAATAACTGATGAGACAGTTATTAGGTTTGAGGATGGGACAAACGCTACAATGGAGGATGTCAAAACTGGTCAAAAGGTGTTGGTCAATCCACCACGGCGTAAGGAAATCGAAGGCTCCCCAAAAGAACTAATCTTATTAGACATGACCTTTGAAGAAAAATATGCTGGCTTACTTCCAAGTGATGGCTACCGAATTGTAGTGATGCAGCAAAAGGGGGGAATCATATCTGTGGAAGAAGAAGTTTCTATTCTAGATATGTTGAGTTTAAAACCAAAAATCAACGCTTCATGGATGGAATATGACAAAGACTACATTGTAGATTTTCAGAAAGAGCTGGACATCAAAGAATTCCCTGCCTTGCTTGTTTTTGATGAGGAAGGACTGATTTTTCAAACGAGTCATATAGAAGAACTAAAAGCTTATGTGACTAACTTAAAAAATGAGTAAAATGATAGGAGGACTGTTGAGTACTTCAACGTTTTTCTTGATGGGTTATGTATGTTCTTCTATAAGATATTTATTTATTAAGATTTATTTTTAAACAGGTAACACGAATGGTTCGGAGCAGCGTCGGCGACTCCTGCGGGAGCAGGGTGGTAGGTAAGACAGCACAGCCATGCGGGGAGCGATGGGTGCTGGCTTACCTTGTGGAGGGAAAACTAAGAACGTCACATCGTGTGACAACGTTTTCCTGACCAACATCCTGTTGGCCTCCACTCCAAGCGTCCGACGCAGCGGAGAACCTGAGACAAAAATTAAGAAGGGGTTTGGACAAAAGTGAATTCTTAAATAAAAGAGAAAACACAAAAATTATTTATGACCTGTTACCCATTTTTTCACAAGATTATTATCAAGATTTATTTATAAGAAGTTAGCCCCAATGGTTCGGAACAGCGTCGGTGACTCCTGCGGGAACAGCAAATTTATTTGCGACGAAAGCGGAGCGACAGGAGCACCGAGGGAGAGAAGGAAGGAAAACTAAAAACGTCACATCGTGTGACAACGTTTTCCTGACCAACATCCTGTTGGCCTCCGCGGAAAGCATCCGACGCAGTGAAGAACCTCACGTTTTAAAAATAAAAAAGTACTTACGATTTCTTAAAAAATATAATCGCAAGTACTGTTTTTTTGTTTTGTCCCAGCCTCTTCTCATTCAGTTTCCCTATTCTCTTTATTTTTTCATTTTTCGTAAGCGATACTGTAGGTTTTGTCTGCTCATACCTAGAGCCTCTGCAGCTTTCGTAATATTGTTGTCGTGTTTCTCTAGAGCCTTTTGTAAATAATAATTCTCTGCTTCTCTCAGATATTCATCAAGAGGTAAGAAAACCTTTTTAGAAGCTAAAATAAAATCTTCTGCTCGCTTTCCTGCATTTTGTATTTTGAATTTAAAGTGCAAAGGCAGCATATCAAATCGAAGCTTGGTCTCATTAGTGCTCATCGAACAAATTTCATCAAGGAGCAGCTCAAGCTCCTTTAGGTTGCCAGGCCATGTATAAGAAAGAAAAGCATCCATCACATCTTCTTCAATATGCTGAATAGACGTGCCATAACGATTAAGGTATCTCTTAAAATAGTCTTCCACAAAAAGGGGAATATCCTCAGGGCGATCTCTTAAAGGTGGGATGCGGATAGTAATTGTAGCGAAATGATAATACAGTTCCTTTATCAGCTTTCCTCTATTAATTAAATCAATTGGATCTTCCCCGATGCTTGCGATAAAAAGGTTACTTGTCTTATGTTTCTGCAGTATTTCATACAGCGTTATCTGTAGCTCTACAGATAACAAGTCAATTCTTTCGCAATAGATGGTGCAATCGGAGACAGCGGAAATTTCTTGCTGAAATTTTTGGATAAAATGAAAATCGGCCATGTTACAGTGCAAACTCAAAAAATATTGATTGGGCGGTGATAATTGGCGATGAATAGCCTCTGCTAGGAAATCCTTTGCTGTTCCAGCTTCTCCTATGAGCAAAACAGGCATCCTTATTTCAGATGCTTTTAAGGATTGTGCCTTTACTTCCTTCATTAAATTAGATTTGGCAATAATAGTAGAAAGGGAGATCTCTTCATCGTGTCGTTTGAATGGCTGGTAAAGAAGCTTCTCCATTGTAGTAATATCTCTGGAAAATTCAATTGCCCCAACGAGCTCCTCTTTTTCAAATACAGGGTAAGTATCATTAATGGTCGTAATTTCTTGCCCATTTCGATTCCAGTAAGTTTGCTTTACTCGAAGGATGGGTTCCTTTTGATGTAGAACCTTTAAAAGTGTACTTTCCTGTTGTTCAAATCGAAAAAGCTCCAAAATAGAGCGATCTTCCACATCTGTTATATTTAATCCTTCAATTTCTCTCATTTTTTCATTATAAATGATCGTTTTACCATGTATGTCGACAGCATGAATCCCTACACCAACATGTTCTGCTGCAAATTTATAAAATGGCTGCAGCCTTTTTTCGATGTCTTCCATTATTGTCACCTCAAGAAATTTGAAAGATTTAAGTTATTTTACTTGAAAAACGCAATTATCTTTTGCATTATTATATATAGAAATGTATTAATAGTGCAAATTATTTTTGCACCTAATCTAAAGGAGGATGTTCATGATACCGTATAAGCATGAGCCGTTTACTGATTTTTCTAAAGAAGAAAATAAAAAAGCAATTAAGGATGGATATAAAATTGTAGATTCCTATCTTGGTCAGGATTTCCCGCTAGTTGTAGGTGGAGAAAGAATTACGACAGAAGATAAGATAGTTTCATATAATCCTGCTAAAAAGACACAAGTGGTAGGGAAAGTTTCGAAGGCTAGCAGAGATATCGCTGAAAAAGCTATTAAAATAGCAGATGAAACGTTTAATACTTGGAAAAAGGTAAAACCAGAAATTCGTGCGGATGTTTTATTCAAAGCTGCAACAATTATTCGCCGTCGCAAATTCGAGTTTTCTGCATTATTATCTAGAGAAGCAGGGAAAACGTGGCTAGAAGCGGATGTAGAGGTTGCTGAAGGTATTGACTTCTTAGAATACTATGGTCGTCAAATGCTTCGTTTGAAAGACGGTCAACCGGTAGAAAGTCGTCCAGGTGAATATAACCGTTATGACTACATTCCTTTAGGGGTTGCAGTTGTTATTTCTCCATGGAACTTCCCGTTCGCTATAATGGCGGGTACTACAGTAGCAGCAATGGTTGCTGGGAATACTGTTCTTCTTAAACCAGCTTCTACAACTCCTGTGATTGCCTATAAATTTATAGAAGTTTTAGAGGAAGCGGGAATGCCAGCTGGCGTTGTTAACTTTATTCCTGGTTCTGGAGCAGAGATTGGGGATTTCTTAGTAGAGCACCCACGTACTCGCTTAATCAGCTTCACTGGTTCTCGTGATGTTGGTTTAGGAATCGTAGAGAAATCTTCTAAGTTATCAGAAGGTCAAATCTGGATCAAACGTACAATCCTTGAGATGGGCGGAAAAGATACAATCGTAGTTGATAAGGAAGCAGATCTTGATTTAGCTGCACAAGCTATTGTTCGTTCTGCTTTTGGCTTCAGCGGTCAAAAATGTTCAGCTGGTTCAAGAGCTGTAATTGTCAAGGACGTATACGATGAAGTATTGAAGCGAGTTGAAGAAGTAACGAACTCTCTATCTGTTGGTATTCCTGATAATGACGAGCATTATGTAGGACCAGTAATTGATGCAGCAGCTTACAAGAAAATTATGGACTATATTGAAATTGGTAAAGGAGAAGGCCGTTTAATCACTGGTGGTACTGGTGATGATTCAGAAGGTTACTTTATTCAACCGACTGTTATTGCAGATGTCTCTCCAACAGCACGTATCATGCAGGAGGAAATCTTTGGGCCAGTATTAGGAATTACGAAGGCAAAAGATTTTGATGAGGCAATTGATATTGCAAATAATACAGAATATGGCCTAACTGGTGCAGTTATTTCGACTAACCGTATGAATCTTGAAAAAGCACGTGAGGATTTCCACGTAGGTAACCTATACTTTAACCGTGGATGCACGGGTGCAATTGTTGGCTACCAACCATTCGGAGGCTTTAATATGTCTGGTACAGACTCTAAAGCTGGTGGACCAGATTACATCCAACTTCATATGCAAGCAAAAACTACTTCTGAAATGTTTTAATTAATTACAAATGGGCAGGCACATTTTTGAAGTGTCCTGCCTGTTTTTATAGGAGGATTATTAATGACAGTTACAGGTAAAGTAATTGAACTAACAGAAAAGTTCGGTGCAAACAACTATCATCCGCTTCCAATCGTCATTTCTGAAGCACAAGGGGTTTGGGTGAAGGACCCAGAGGGAAATAAGTATATGGATATGCTATCAGCCTATTCTGCAGTTAACCAAGGGCATCGTCATCCTAAGATTATTCAAGCGCTTAAGGATCAAGCGGATAGAGTGACTTTAACTTCCCGTGCATTTCATAATGACCAATTAGGACCATGGTATGAGAAAGTTAACTCACTTACAGGTAAAGAGATGGTTTTACCTATGAACACAGGGGCAGAGGCAGTTGAAACAGCTTTCAAGGCTGCTAGAAGATGGGCGTATGATGTAAAGGGTGTTCCAGACAATCAAGCGGAAATAATTGCTTGTACAGGAAATTTCCATGGACGTACGATGGGAGCAGTATCCTTATCTTCTGATCCTGAATATAAAAGAGGATTTGGTCCAATGCTTCCAGGGATTAAACTGATTCCTTACGGAGATCTTGAGGCTTTAAAAGAAGCGATTACGCCAAACACAGCGGCATTCTTAATTGAACCGATTCAAGGAGAAGCAGGAATTATTATTCCTCCTGAAGGGTTTATGAAAGCTGCTCTAGACCTGTGTAAAGAAAATAACGTTCTATTTATCGCTGATGAAATTCAAGCAGGCTTAGGAAGAACCGGTAAGATGTTTGCTTGTGAATGGGAAGGCATTGAGCCTGATATGTATATCCTGGGCAAAGCACTAGGAGGCGGGGTATTCCCGATTTCTTGTATCGTTGCTAATAAGGATGTATTAGGCGTTTTCAACCCTGGATCCCATGGTTCAACTTTTGGTGGAAATCCTATGGCTTGTGCAGTTTCTAACGCTGCTTTAGACGTTTTAGTTGATGAAAAGCTTGCGGAAAAATCACTAGAGCTCGGGAACTACTTTATGGAAGCGCTAAGAGAAATTAAGCATCCTTCCATTAAAGAAGTAAGAGGACGTGGATTATTTATAGGAATGGAGCTTACCGAACAGGCAAGACCATACTGTGAAGCACTAAAAGACCTTGGCTTATTGTGCAAGGAAACACATGATACAGTAATCAGATTTGCTCCTCCACTAGTAATTTCCAAAGAAGAATTAGATTGGGCATTGGATAAAATTAAAAAAGTATTCACGAATTAACAATTCTTAGACAAATTCCATTGGACATGTGATACAATGAGTGCGAAGAAATAATTATGAATTAAAGAGGCGAAATAATTATATGGCTGAAAATTTAAACCTGTTCACTTCAACGCAGGCAGTAATTAAAGAGGCTTTGCAAAAACTTGGTTATGATGAAGCGATGTATGAATTACTTAAAGAACCAATCAGAATGATGGAAGTAAGAATCCCGGTAAGAATGGATGACAACACAGTAAAGGTATTCACTGGATATAGAGCTCAACACAATGATGCTGTTGGCCCAACTAAAGGTGGAGTGCGTTTTCATCCAGGCGTAACAGATGAGGAAGTTAAAGCGCTTTCAATGTGGATGACACTGAAGTGTGGAATTGTAGATTTACCTTATGGTGGGGGAAAAGGTGGAGTAACCTGTGACCCTCGTGAAATGTCTATGGGAGAGATTGAAAGACTTAGCCGTGGCTATGTTCGTGCAATTGGACAAATTGTTGGTCCAACGAAAGATATCCCAGCTCCAGACGTTTTCACTAATGCGCAGATTATGGCATGGATGATGGATGAATACAGTCGTATGGACCAATTCAACTCTCCAGGATTTATTACTGGTAAACCACTAGTTCTTGGTGGATCACAAGGCCGCGACCGTGCGACTGCACAAGGAGTAACAATTGTTATCAATGAAGCTGCTAAAAAACGTGGAATTGATATGGTTGGCGCTCGCGTGGTGATTCAAGGTTTTGGTAATGCAGGTAGCTTCTTGGCTAAGTTCCTAAATGACCAGGGTGCTAAAGTGATAGGTATCTCTGATGCTTATGGAGCGTTGTATGATCCAAACGGTTTAGATATTGACTATTTATTAGATCGTCGTGATAGTTTTGGTACGGTTACAACTCTATTTGAAAATACAATATCTAATGAAGAATTATTAGAATTAGAATGTGATATTTTAGTGCCTGCTGCTATTGAAAATCAAATTACCTCTGAAAATGCTCATAATATAAAAGCGAAAATTGTAGTGGAAGCAGCAAATGGACCTACCACATCTGAAGCTACTCGTATTCTTTATGAGAGAGATATTTTACTAGTTCCTGATGTATTAGCAAGTGCAGGAGGAGTAACGGTATCTTATTTTGAATGGGTACAAAACAATCAAGGCTATTACTGGACAGAAGAAGAAGTAAATGAGAAGCTATTGAAAAAAATGGTGGATGCATTTGACAATATTTATGAAGTAGCAACAACGCGTAACATTAATATGCGATTAGCTGCTTATATGGTTGGTGTACGTAGAACTGCAGAAGCGTCTCGTTTCCGTGGCTGGGTATAACCAAGTTGAACCGCTTGTATTTTACAAGCGGTTTTTATTATGATTACTTTAACAGGTAAGGGAGGAATTTAGTTGAATTCATTTACATTTTATAATCCGGTTAAATTAATTTTTGGAAAAGGGCAGATTGAGAAGCTACCTACTGAGCTTTCTACATATGGCAAGAAAGTGCTGGTAGTATACGGTGGAGGAAGTATCAAAAAGAATGGCTTATATGATAAGGTAATAGACTTGCTTCAAGAAGCGGATATGGAGATTTTTGAATTGGCAGGTGTAGAGCCTAATCCTAGACTTTACACAGCTACACGTGGGGCAGAGCTGTGTAAGAAAGAAAACATAGATGTTATTCTAGCTGTTGGCGGTGGTTCCGTCATTGATTGTACGAAGCTTATTGCCGCTGGTGCAAAATATGATGGGGATCCATGGGATTTGGTTTTACGTAAGTCTCCTGTCAAGGAAGCACTTCCGTTTGGTACAGTTCTTACCCTGGCTGCTACAGGCTCAGAGATGAATTCAGGTTCTGTAATTACCAATGAAGAAACGCTAGAGAAATATGGATGGGGAAGCCCATTAACATTCCCTAAATTCTCTATCTTAGATCCGGAAAATACATTTACAGTGCCGTTAGACCAAACTGTATACGGAATTGTAGATATGATGTCTCATATGTTTGAGCAATATTATAATAATGCAACTAACACTCCTCTTCAGGATGAAATGATAGAAGGGGCGCTTAGAACGGTAATAGAGGTTGCACCAAAGCTTGTAAAGGACCTTCATAATTATGAACTTCGCGAAACAATTCTTTTCGCAGGAACTTTAGGGTTAAATGGTTTCTTGCAAATGGGCTACAACGGAGATTGGGGTAGTCATAATATAGAGCATGCAGTTTCGGCTGTATATGATATTCCGCATGCAGGTGGTTTAGCGATTATTTTCCCTCGTTGGATGAGGCATAACCTACATGTAAATCCTTCTAGATTTGCAAAGCTTGCGATTAAGGTGTTTGAAGTAGATCCTTCTGGCAAGACAGAAGAGCAGGTTGCACAAGAAGGAATCGATCGTTTAGCTGAATTTTGGGCATCCTTAGGCGCGCCATCAAGACTAGCAGATTATGAGATTGATGACACAAAGCTTGATTTAATGGTAGAAAAAGCAATGGCAAGAGGGGAATATGGTAATTTTAATAAGCTAAATGCAGAAGATACAAAAGCTATTTTAACTGCCTGCTTATAAGTGCGTTAGTAAATTCTCTATATAAGTGATAGGGGCTAAGTAAAATAAACAAGAAGCACTTATGATTCTAATTATATTTTAGAATCATAAGTGCTTTCTTAGTTTTAATACTTTATTTTTCCCTTCTTATGGTAAGCTGGCACCCATCGTTAATGCACGTGGCAGTCCTGTCATACCTACTACCATGCTCCCATAGGAGGCGTCGATACTGCTACGAGCCTATAGAGTTTCCTACTTGAAACATGGGTTCGATTATAAATTCCAATAAGAACACAATTCATAAGAAAGGAATAGTAATATCTTTCTACTATTCTACTTTGTTACTTGTCTTCAACACAGTGTGCTGGTCTTTATGATGCGTCCAGGTTCTTATTCCGTCATCCTCATCGAATGATATGGAGACATCCGTTACTCCAGGTTGATTTAGTATCAACTCTTTTACCACGTCATGGATATCATCGACTTGCTCAAAAGAAAGTGATTTGTCTACTTCTGCTCTTAGGTTTACATGCAGGTATTCTCCTTCTTTAATAACCTCTAGTTCTTGGATATCCCTTATATCGTTAACCTCTGATACGATATGAGAGATATGTACGAGCATTTGTTCATCCGTTTCGCCAAGAGCACCTCTTGCATTATCCAAGAATACTTTTCCTACTACGTAGAACATCATTACCCCGATGATGATAGAAGCAATACCCTCAGCTTGTAAAAAGCCTGTAAAGTAGGAGATTAACACTGCCACAAAAGCAAGTATACCTCCTAATGTTGCAACTAGATCCTCCATAAATACGAGTTTAGTTGCAGGTTTTGCTCTATTTAAATGAGCAAAGCTTGTAGTTAAAGGGGCCATCAAGGAGCCTTTTATCCCTGCTTCATGTAGGATTTCCTTTCCTGCTTTATACAAAACAGCAAATTCTAATAGGATGGCTATTCCTAATACGATTAAACTTATTGCTACTCCTTCTGACTCCGCAGGATGTTGAATGTGGTGCCAGCCTTCCTTTATGGTTTCGTAGGAAAGAATCCCTACTAAAATAACTGCACCGAGACATACAAGGTTTACTAAGCGACCAAATCCATTTGGAAACTTAGGAGTAGGTGCTTTTTTAGAAAGCGCTGAACCGATATATACAAAGAATTGGTTAGCCGCATCTCCGATAGAGTGCATCATTTCAGCGAACATTGCCACGTTTCCAGTAATAAAAAAAGCAACCCCTTTTAAAATAGCAATGAAAGTATTTACGATTGCTGCAATTAAAGATGGTTTGTTCCCGCTTTTCAATAGTTTAAAAATATCTCCCATAATAGTTGCTCCTTCTTCTTTTAAGTTTTAAATAGATTCTAGTTCAATTGTTTCTATAAAATCTAACTCTATAATAGATTGATAAAATTCTACCGTATTCTTCTTGGTTAGTATAGACAAACGGAGTTGAATTTCGTGTTTAATTTCCTTCTCGTCGATCCAAATATCCTTTATACGTATGTTATCTATATAGAAGCGATTTTCTATTAGATAGTCGTGAACCTTTTGGATATCTTCTAAATGAGGAACAATTACTTTTAGAGCAAGTTCTTTTGATCTTAATCTTTTTGGACCGAATTTTGTGAGGAGGGGAGGAATCAGTTCTATTCCTATAAGAACAATTAACACAGATGTAGCTGCTTCTATGTAAAACCCTGCTCCTACGGCGATACCAATTCCGCCAGCTCCCCATATCATTGCTGCGGTAGTTAGTCCGGATATACTATCATTACCTTTGCGCAGTATCACTCCTGCCCCTAAAAAACCAATTCCGCTAACAATCTGGGCAGCTAAGCGGAGAGGATCCATTGTAATGTTTACTCCTATTTGTCCTTCGTGTGCTTTATAAGCAGATTCAATAGATATGTATGTAAGTAAGCAGCTGAAAGTTGCAATTACCACACTTGTTTTAAGACCCACTGGCTTTTTTTTGAGTTCCCTTTCAATTCCTATTATCAAACTTAAAAAAGCAGCGAAAGAAAGTTTGATCATGACTTCTTTATGAAGGACTAAATCTGTTAACCAATCCATTCATTAATCCTCCTTTCTTATTGGATATTTCACCATATGTTTATTTTTGATTCTTATACTCTCACATACCCGCTTTTCAATAAATTAAATATATCTTTTTTAAGAGTGGCATTTATAAGTCAGAGTAATATTAATAGAACTTAAATAGAGCAGTTATGGAACGCTCAGATGCATTTAACAAAGGATATTATACTATTAAACAACTTTTTTTAAAAAAGGTATTGCTTTTTTAGAGAAGAAGGAGTATATTAATACTTGTCCTTCGGAACAAGCGAAAAAAACTTTCAAACGAAATAAAAAAACGCTTGACTTAATATCCGAAAGAAGTTATACTGATAAAGTTGCTGAAAGGCGACGGAAAATGAACATTGAAAACTGAACATGCAAAACGTCAAGATATACAGCGATTGAAACATATCGCAAAACAAACATGACATCATTTTATGATGATGCCAGCAAAATTTATGAGCTATCAAAGCTTATCTGTTTTGGAAGACTTCTATTATAGAGGTCAACTTTTATGGAGAGTTTGATCCTGGCTCAGGACGAACGCTGGCGGCGTGCCTAATACATGCAAGTCGAGCGGATGATGAAGAAGCTTGCTTCTTCTGATTCAGCGGCGGACGGGTGAGTAACACGTGGGCAACCTGCCCTGTAGATTGGGATAACTCCGGGAAACCGGTGCTAATACCGAATAATCCATCTCCACACATGTGGGGATGTTGAAAGGCGGCTTCGGCTGTCACTACAGGATGGGCCCGCGGCGCATTAGCTAGTTGGTGGGGTAACGGCCTAC